>JAITMN010000188.1 GCA_031277355.1 Nevskiaceae bacterium
CCCCGCGCAGCCCTGAAAGCCCACGCGAAAGCCGCTGATCACTTCATCGAAGATCAAAAGCGCGCCGTGCTTGCGGCACAGCGTCGCCAGACATTCCAGAAATTCACGCCGCTGCGGCAGCAGACCGTAGTTCGCAGGCAGTGGCTCGATAATCGCGCAGGCAATCTCGCTGCCATGCCGCGCAAAGATCGCTTCAAGGCCCGCCTCGTCATCCAGTTGCGCCACCAGCGTGCTGCTCAATGTGGCGTGATCCAGCCCCGCGCTATCTGGTTCCACGGCTTCAGCCAAACCCGAACCCGAGCGAATCAGCATGGAATCGCTATGCCCGTGATAACAGCCATCGAACTTCAACACCTTGTCGCGGCCGGTGACGCCGCGCGCCAGACGCAGCGCCGACATCACCGCCTCAGTGCCGGAGTTCACGAAGCGCACGCTCTGCACCCAGGGCACGCGCCGCGTGATGAATTCGGCCAGCGTGAGGGAATACGGCTCCGCCGTGCCCAAACTCCAGCCGCGATCAATCGCAGCCTTGGCCGCTTCGCGCACTTGTGCGTTGCCATGACCCAGAATCAGCGGGCCAAAGGCCATGCAGTAATCCACCAACTCGCGGCCATCCACGTCGCGCAACTTCGCGCCTGCGCCGCCGATCATGAAACGCGGCGTGCCGCCGACGCCCTTGAACGCGCGCACCGGCGAGTGAACGCCGCCGGGTGACACCTGCTTCGCGCGTGCGAACAATCCTTCGGAAAAACTCATGAGGCCAACCATTCGCGCGCATCGCGCGCACCGTAACTGATGATCATCGAGGCTCCCGCACGCACGAACGCAGTCCACGCCTCCACATGCGCGCCAATGCGATTGGCAAGCCCTTGTTCGGCCAGCAGTTCGATGCCCGCGTATTCGCCGCTGACTTCATACACCGCCCAGGGCTGCGCGAATTGCCGCGACAGATCGGCGAGCAGATCGAGGTAAGGCATGCCCGGCTTCACCATCAGAATATCCGCGCCTTCGGCCACGTCGCGCTCCACACACAGCAGCGCATCGCCGGCGCGCGCGGGGTCGATCTGGTAGCTGGCGCGATTGCTCAAACCCGCCGCCGCGCTGCCGGCCTTCGGCGCAGAGTCCGCCGCGACGCGAAACGGGCCGTAGAAATTGGAATGAAACTTCGCCGCATAGCTCATCAGCAACGTGCGATGCAGACCGGCGGCGGCGAGCGCTTCGCGGATCGCGCCGATGCGGCCGTCCATCATGTCGCTGGGCGCAACGCAGTCCGCGCCGGCGGCGGCATAGGCGCTGGCCGCAGCCGCCAGTTCCTTCACGCTGGCGGCATTGTCCAGATGATCGCCTTCGGGGTTCAGCACGCCGCAATGACCATGCGGCGTGGACGAACACAGGCACACATCCACCGACAGCCACACATCCGCGCCGAAGCGCTTGCGGATCGCAGCCACTTGCCCTGCGGTGAACGACCAGTCGATGTCTTTCAGCGCACGGCCCATGGGCACGCCGAACAGCAGGAACTTGCTGCATCCGGCCTTCAGGTCCGATTCGATCTGCCGCAACAGTGAGTCGGGCGTATCGCGATAGACGCCGGTGAGGCCGGGGATGGTTTCGCGCCCCGGCAGCCCTTCCACGACGAACAGCGGCTGGATGAATTGCTCGGGGTGCGGGCGAACCTCACGGGTCAACGCGCGGATATGGGCGTTCTGGCGCAAGCGCCGGAGCGTGATCTGGCTCATGGGGTCTTCCAAGGGAGTCGAAGGGGTAATCCTGCCACGATTTTTGGCGCGGGATGTCATGAACCCGTCAGGAAAGAAAATTCTGGCCGTTGACGGCGATTGCTCGGGCTTCATCGCGCGTCTTACTGCCAAAGGGTAAGGAGGAATCCGCCGATGAGCAGCAATCCGCCGACCGACAAGGTCTTCGCCGAACAGCGCGACAGCGTCGCCGATTTTCGCTTCGACAAGACCGTGGCCACCGTGTTCGACGACATGGTCTCGCGCTCGGTGCCGTTCTACGGCGAGATGCAGCGGATGATCGTGGAGATCAGCGCCGACTTCGCCGAACGCAACACGAACATCTACGACCTGGGCTGCTCCAGCGGCACCACGTTCGCCGCGCTGAACCCGGTGATCGACCCCTCAGTGCGATTTGTCGGCGTGGACAACTCCCCCGACATGCTCGACACCGCACGCGCCAAGTTCGCCTCGCTGAACTTTCAGCGCGAGGTGGAACTGCGCGCCGCCGACATCAACGACGGCTGCCGCATCGAGAACGCTTCCATCGTGAACCTGATCCTCACGCTGCAATTCATCCGTCCGCTGCGGCGCGAGCGTCTGATCGCCGACATCTACAACGGCCTGAATCCGCGCGGCGCGCTGATCATGGTGGAGAAGGTGCTGGGCGAAGACTCGCTGTTCAACCGCCTGTTCATCGACTACTACTACGAAATGAAGCGCCGTCATGGTTACAGTGAACTGGAAATCAGCCAGAAGCGCGAAGCGCTGGAAAACGTGCTGATTCCCTACAAGCTGCTGGAAAACCGCGAACTGCTGCTCAGCGCCGGGTTCAGCGCGGTGGATGTGTTTTTCAAGTGGTACAACTTCTGCGGAATCATCGCGGTCAAGTAACAGGCGCACAACAATATGCTGATCGCAGCGGGAAATTTCTTCTTTCACTGGCGCAACACGCTGTTCCCTTTCGCTTGCCTGCTGGTGCTGCTGCCGGGCGAGCGCATCTTCGCCGATCCCTTGCAGGCGGCGGCGCTGGGCTTCGTCATCGCGCTGCTGGGCCAGGCGGTGCGCATCGTGACGATTGGCTACGAATACATCATTCGCGGCGGCCGGGACCGGCGCGTCTACGCCGAGAACCTCGTCACCGAAGGCGTTTACAGCGTGTCGCGCAATCCGATGTACGTCGGCAATCTGCTGATCCTGCTGGGGCTGACGGTGAGTTCGGATTCATGGACCTGCGTCGCCATCGCGGTGCCGCTGTTCGTGTTCGTCTACATCGCCATCGTTGCGGCGGAGGAAAACTTCCTGCGCGGCAAGTTCGGTGACGCCTTCAACCGCTACTGCGCCGACGTGCCGCGCTGGTTGCCGGGACCGGGGCAGTTGTCGGCGCTGCTCAAGCAAGGCCGCTTCCACTGGAAGCGCGTGGTGGTGAAGGAATACGGCACGCCAATGGGCTGGATCACGATGCTGATGCTGGTGATGCTGTGGCAGTTGCGCCGCGCCGGGCTGCTCGACGCGCATCGCCAGAGCCTTGCGGTGCTGCTGGCGCTGTTCGGCGTGCTGTGCGTGGCCTACCTGACGGTGCGCGTGCTGAAGCGATCCCGGCGGCTCGTCGCCGACTGAGCCGTCGAAATAACCAATAGTGCAGCCAAAGTTAATGGTAATGCACCAATGTTATGAGGGCTGTGCCCAAAATAACGCCCATGCCCGGATCAGAAGCCACGGTAGATCAGTCCGTCACGCAGGCGCTCGACGCCAAGGTGCACAGCGCCGTTGAGGTGCTGCGCGCGGCCGTGCGCGACTACGGCAAGGTGGTGTACTCGAACAGTCTCGGCGCAGAGTCGATGGTGCTCACCGACCTGATCTGGACGCAGGCCCCGCAGATTGAGATTTTCAGCATCGACACGGGCCGTCTGCACGAGGAAACCTATCAACTGCTCGACCGTCTGGAACGGCGTTATCAGCGGCGCATCCGCGTGGTCAGCCCGGAGGCGGCTTCGATCGAAAGCTATGTGGCCGAGCATGGCATCAATGGTTTCTACAATGGTCTCACCGAGCGGCAATCCTGCTGCCACATCCGCAAGATCGAGCCGTTTCGCCGCGCCATCGCCGGCGCGGGCGCGTGGGTCACCGGCGTGCGGCATCAGCAGTCGGCGCAGCGCGCGCTGGCGCAGGCGGTGGAATTCGACAAGCCCAACGGCCTGTACAAGATCAGTCCGATTCTGGATTGGACGAACGATGACGTGTGGGCCTACATCCGCTCGCACAAGCTGCCCTACAACCCGCTGCATGATCGCGGTTATCCGAGCATCGGCTGTGCGCCCTGCACACGCGCGGTGGAGCCGGGCGCGGACAGCCGTTCGGGGCGCTGGTGGTGGGAGAACTCGGATTTGAAAGAGTGCGGATTGCATCCGCGCGTGCGCGTCGCGGGCCAGAAAGCAACTGGTTGATTGGATTACCTGCCGATATTCGTTGATGTTCGTGATCGCGCCGTCGCCGTCGTGGGCGGTGGGGCGGTGGCGATGCGCAAGGTCGAGCAGTTGTTGAAGGCGCAGGCGCGTGTGTGCGTGATTGCACCGGTGCTGGATGCGGGGCTTGCGAATCTGCGCGACGCGGGGCGTATTCAATGGCGTTGCGGTGATTTTTCTCCCGCGCATCTCGATGGCGCTGCGCTGGTTGTTGCGGCCACCGATGATGCGGCGGTCAATGCTGCGGTGGCGGTTGCTGCGCGTGAACGCGGTATCTGGTTCAACGTCGTTGATGACGGCGCGAATTCGCAGTTCATCTTTCCTGCCATTGTTGATCGTTCGCCGCTGATCGTTGCGGTGGGTACGGCAGGCCGCTCGCCCACGCTGGCGCGGCGCGTGCGTGCGCAGATCGAAGCGTTGTTGCCGCAGCGCATCGGTGAGCTTGCCGAATACGCAGGCCGATGGCGCGAGCGCGTGAAGGCCGCGCTGCCGGAAGTGTCGCGGCGATTGCGATTCTGGGAGACGTTTTTCGACGGCCCCATCGCCACGCGAGTGCTGGCCGGGGAAGCTCCGGCGCAGCTTGATACCGATATCGACATTGATGCCACGGCGCGCGGCGAGGTCTACCTGATCGGCGTCGGTCCCGGCGACCCCGACCTGCTCACACTGCGCGCCCAGCAACTGCTGCAACAAGCCGACGTGCTGCTGCACGACCGCCTCGTCCCATCGCAAATCCTCGACCGCGCCCGCCGCGATGCGCTGCGCATCGACGTGGGCAAGTCGCCCGGTGCGCACGACACCACACAGGAAAGCATCAACCGTCAACTGGTGGAATGGGCACAGCGCGGCCTGCGCGTGGCCCGCGTGAAGGGTGGCGACCCATTCGTGTTCGGGCGCGGCGGCGAGGAATTGGCGGTGCTGCGCGAGGCGGGCATCCCCGTCACCGTCGTGCCCGGCATCACTGCGGCCACCGCTGCTGCGGCCAGCGCGCTCGTGCCGCTGACCCAGCGCGGCTTCTCGCAGTCGGTCACCTTCGTCACCGCCACCGGCGCGGGCAGCGGGAGCCTTGATTGGGCCGCGCTTGCCCGGCCGGGGCAGACCGTCGTGTTCTACATGGGCGGCGCGCAGATCGACACCATTGCCGCGAAGCTGGCCGCCCACGGCCTGCCGCCCACGCATCCGGTGGCGCTGATCGAGCGGGCGAGCTGGCCGGAGGAGCGCGTGCTGCCGGCCACGCTGGGCGATTTATCCGGCATCGCACGCCGCGGCCAACTGCAATCCCCCACGCTGCTGATCGTCGGCGAAGTCGCCGCATTTGCCATTGCGAGGGGAGTGAAAGAAACTGCGCGGCTGCCGCCCGTCTGAGGGCGCGTGAGAGCCGGGGAGTGCCAATGAGTGTGCGTCAGGGGTTCGTCGATGCGGTGGGCAACACGCCGCTGATCCGTTTGGCCAGTCTGAGTCGTGAAACCGGCTGCGAAATTCTGGCCAAGGCCGAATTCATGAATCCGGGCGGATCGGTGAAGGATCGCGCCGCCAAATGGATTGTGCTCGACGCCGAAGCGCGCGGCGTGCTGAAGCCCGGCGGCACTGTCGTTGAAGGCACCGCCGGCAACACCGGCATCGGCATCGCGCATGTGTGCAATGCGCGCGGTTATCGCTGCGTCATCGTGATGCCGGACAACCAGTCGCCCGAGAAATACCGGCTGATCGAGGCGCTCGGGGCCGAAGTGCGCAAGGTCAAGACCGTGCCCTACAGCGATCCGAATCAGTACCAGCATGTGGCGGGCCGTCTGGCGCAGGAACTGCCGAACGCGATCTGGGCCAATCAGTTCGACAACACCGCCAACCGCCGCGCGCATGTGGAGTCCACCGGGCCGGAAATCTGGCAGCAGACCGGCGGACGCATCGACGCCTTCGTCGCCGCCAGTGGCACCGGCGGCACGCTGGCCGGCACCTCCGAATACCTGAAGGGGCGCAATGCCGCGATCCGCACCGTGCTGGCCGATCCGCCGGGCAGTTCGCTGTTTGAATTCATCCGCAACGGCGAAGTGAAGGCCACGGGCAAGAGCTCGATCACTGAAGGCATCGGCATCGGTCGCATCACGGACAATTTCGCCGGCGCCCCGGTGGACGCGGCCGAGCACGTCGAGGACGCCGAAACCGTGCGGATGGTCTATCGCCTGCTGTACGCCGAAGGGCTGTTTCTGGGCAGCACCAGCGGCATCAACGTGGCGGCGGCGGTGCGCGTGGCCCGGCAACTCGGGCCGGGGCATACCGTCGTCACGATTTTGTGCGATGGCGGAGCAAAATACGTGTCGCGCCTGTACGATCGCGCCTGGCTCACCGAGAAGGGATTGCTCGATGCGGCTGACGCCGGTCGATTGTGAACTTGTTTGCTGCTTGAAAGTCTGACCCCCTCAACATCCACCGATTCGCGGGTTTTCTCCTGACATGCTGAAAAATCTCTGGGTCCGCCGGACCCTGCTTCTGGTGGGCGCGGTTGCGCTCGTGTTCGTCGCGTTGCGAGTGATTCGCGGCAGTGATGCCTCCAAGGTCACCTACGAATTGGCGGCCGTCGACCGCGGGACGGTGGAGCGATCCATCAACTCCTCCGGCGCGGTAGCGGCGCTGGTAACGGTGGAAATTGGTTCGCAAATCTCCGGACAAATCGCGGAGTTAAACGCGGATTTTAATACACAAGTGAAGAAGGGCGACCTGCTGGCCATCATCGACCCGCAGACCTACCGCTCGCGCGTGCTGTCTGCCGAGGCCGATCTGGCCGTGGCCAACGCCACGCTGGGCACGCAGAAGGCCAATCTGGAAAAGGCGCGCACCACGCTGGCGCAGGCCAAGCGCGACTACGAGCGTCAGCAGCAGCTTGCCCAGCAGCAGTTGATCGCGGTGGCCGAGGTGGAGACCGGTCGCAAGACCGTGGAACTGGCGGAGGGTGACGTCGCCATTGCCGAGGCGCAGGTGCGCAACTCCACCGCTGCGATCCAGACCCGTCAGGCGAGCCTCGATCAGGCCCGAATCGACCTGTCGCGCACGGAAATCCGCTCGCCCATCGACGGCATCGTGATTCAGCGCGCCGTGGACCTGGGCCAGACCGTGGCGGCCAGCTTGCAGGCCCCGGTGTTGTTCAAGATCGCGCAGGACATGTCGCAGATTCAGATCGAAGCGCATGTGGACGAAGCCGACATCGGCTCGATCCAGCCCGAGAATGAGGCCACCTTCACCGTGGACGCCTTCCCCAACCAGACCTTCCGGGGCAATGTGTTCCAGGTGCGCCTGGCCGCCACGAACACGCAGAACGTCGTCACCTACAGCGTGATGGTGCATGCGCCGAACCCGCGCCAGATGTTGTTGCCGGGCATGACGGCCAACGTGCGCATCATCACCGATCGTCGCGACGACGTGCTGCGCGTGCCGAACGACGCCTCGCGCTTCCAGCCGACCGGAGCCAGTCCTGCGGCGGCGCAGCAGGGCGGTCAGGGCGGTCAGGGCGGCGGCATGATGATGCAGGGCGAGATGATGGCCGAATTGGGCCTGACCCCCGAGCAGCAGGAAAAGATGCAAAAGGCGTTTCAGGAATTGACTGCGCAGATGCAGGCCCAGAATCAGGGTGCTGCGCCGGCCATCGGTGGCGGCGGCGGCGGTGGATTCCGTGTTCAGATCGGCGGTGGCAACAATCAGCAGGCGCAGGCGATGCGCAACCGCATCGAAAACATGATGTCGAGCATCCTGACGCCCGAGCAGTTGGAAAAATTCCGGCAGATGCGTGGTCGCGGTGGTCAGCGCGCCGCCGCTCGCGCGGGCACGCTCTGGACGCTGGACCGCAACACGCCGGTGGAGCATCAGGTGCGCTTGGGCGTGTCGGACGACCGCTACACGGAAGTGGTCGATGGTGATGTGAAAGAAGGCGACCAGGTGATCGTTCGCTCACGCACCGAGGTCCGCAAGTGACAACCCCTTCGGCCGGGACGCCCGTCGTCTCGGCCCGTGATCTGGTCAAGACCTATCAGTTGGGCGACTTCGCCGTGCATGCCTTGCGCGGCGTGTCGTTCGACATCATGCCGGGTGAGTTCGTTGCGATCATGGGGCCTTCGGGTTCGGGCAAGTCCACACTGATGAACATGATCGGCGCGCTCGATACCCCCACGTCTGGCGATCTGGCGATCAACGGCGTGTCGATTGGCACGCTGGATTCAGACTCGCTGGCCGAGTTGCGCAATCGCACGCTGGGCTTCGTGTTCCAGCAGTTCAATCTGCTGGCGCGCACCACCGCACTCGACAACGTGAAGCTGCCGCTCACCTACTGCCGCGATCCGCAAAAGCAGGCGCAGGCCAACGATCGTGCCGCCGCGCGGTTGCGCGAAGTGGGCTTGGCCGAACGCATGGACCACGTGCCCTCGCAGCTTTCCGGCGGTCAGCAGCAGCGTGTGGCGATTGCGCGTGCGCTGGTCAACGATCCCAGCCTGATTCTGGCCGACGAACCCACCGGCGCGCTGGACTCCGAAACCACCGTCGAAATCATGAACCTGTTCCGCCGCCTGACGGAGCAGGGCATGACGGTGGTGCTGGTGACGCATGAAGCCGACGTGGCTGGCTATGCCCGCCGCCTGCTGCGTGTGCGCGATGGCCGTCTGGTGGAGGACCGTCCGATCATTGGGGGCGCGATATGAACGTTCTTGAATTCCTGAAAACCGCGCTGGTGGCCTTGCGGCTGAACCTGATGCGCAGTGTGCTCACCACGCTGGGCATCATCATCGGCGTGGGCTCGGTGATCGTGATGTCGGGCATCGGCAGCGGCGCGAGCAAGCAGATCGAAGATCAGATCGCGAGCCTCGGCACCAATCAGTTGACGATTTTCCCCGGCGCGCAGAACGTCGGTGGCCGGCGCGGCGGCTTTGGTTCCGCGCCGCCGATGACGGAAAAAGACGTGCGCGCGATTCGTGAGGGCGTGCAGGGCGTGGCGGCCGTGGCGGGCAATCTGCAGGGCAACGCCAACCTCGTGGCGGGCAATGCCAACTGGGTGTCGCGCGTCAATGGCGTGACTGACGAGATCGAACAGGTGCGCGATTGGCCGGTGGCCGAGGGCAGGTTTTTCACGGCAGATGATGCGGCTGCCGGGCAAAAAGTGGCGGTGATCGGTTCCACCGTGGCGCGCGAATTGTTCGGCGGCGCCGATCCGTTGGGTTCAACGATCCGGATGAACAATGCGCCGTTTACCGTGATTGGCGTGTTGGAGACCAAGGGGCAGGCGGGCGGTCAGGATCAGGACGACATCGTGATGGTGCCGCTGTCCACCGCGCGTTCGCGGCTGGTCGGGCGCACGAACGTGCCCGACATCGTGGGTCAAATCCTGGTGAAAGTGGAAGACGGCTACAACATCGACGAGGTGCAGGCCGACATCGAGAAGGTGCTGCGCGAGCGGCGGCGTGTGCAGCCGAACGCGGAAAACAATTTCATGATCCGCAACTTCGCGGAATTCCTTGAAACGCGCAGTGCGGCGTCGCGCACGCTGGGCCTGTTGCTGGCCGCCACGGCGGCGATTTCGCTGGTGGTGGGCGGCATCGGCATCATGAACATCATGCTGGTGTCGGTCACCGAGCGCACGCGCGAGATTGGTCTGCGCATGGCCATCGGTGCGCGCGGCGGCGACATCATGGGGCAGTTTCTCACCGAGGCGGTGCTGCTGTGTCTGGTGGGCGGATTGATTGGCCTGACGCTGGGCGTCGGCGTGGCCTTCGTGCTGGCGGCGGCGTTCAAGTGGGTGGTGTACATCAGCCCGTGGGCGGCGCTGATGGCCATTGGCGCTTCGGCGTTCGTGGGCGTGGTGTTCGGCTTCGTGCCGGCGCGGCGTGCGTCGCAGTTGAATCCGATCGACGCGCTGCGCTACGAGTAAGCGCTTGAGAGTATGATCACCGGATGACCCGCCGCGTCAACATGCGTTTTTCCAATGTGCTGCTGATGGTGCTGACGCCCATCGGCGTTGCCATCGGATTGCATGAGGCGTGGCGTCTGGCCGGTGGCCTGGTGGTGCTGATGGCGGCGCAGATGATTGCGCTCACCATCATCGCCATCGCGCTGGTGCGCACGGTGCGTCGCGAGCGCGATGCAGCGCGCGACAAGGAACAAACCTGAAACTGCCTCCCGCCGCCATCAGCATTGGATTGCTGGCGTTGTCCAATGTGTTCATGACCTTCGCCTGGTATGCGCATCTGCGCAACCTCTCCGGCCGTCCGTGGATCATCGCGGCGCTGGTCAGTTGGGGCATCGCACTGTTTGAATATCTGTTGCAGGTGCCGGCCAATCGCATCGGCTATCAGACGATGACGCTGCCGCAGTTGAAGATTCTGCAAGAAGTGATCGCGCTGTCGGTGTTCGTGCCGTTTGCGCTGTTCTACATGCGCTCGCCGCTGAAGCTCGATTATCTCTGGGCGTCGCTGTGCATCGTCGCGGCGGCGTGGTTCATGTTTCGCGGCGGCAACGGGCCAGGGTGAGCGCGGATACGGCCATTCACCGCCGCGTGGCGCTGCTGCGCGCGGGCGAGGATGCCACGCTGATCGCGCGGATGGCTTCGGGCTGGGCGGTGCTCGGCGAACAGCAATTCCTGCGTGGTTACAGCCTGCTGCTGCCCGATCCGGTGGTCGATACATTGAATGACCTGCAGGGCATCGCCCGGTTGCAGTTGCTGTCGGATGTGGCGCGTCTGGGCGATGCGCTGCTGCAAGTGACCGGCGCGCTGCGCATCAACTACGCGATCTTCGGCAATCTGGAACCGGCGCTGCATGTGCATGTGGCGCCGCGATATGCCGATGAAGACCCCTCGCTGCGCACGGCGCATCCGTGGAGCTACGACTGGAACGCAGCGCCGCGCTTTGATGCGGCGCGCGACGCGCCGCTGCAGGAGGCGTTGCGCGCAGCGCTGCACAATCTGGCTGTGGCGCCGGTGAAATGCAAGGTCAGTGAAATCGGGTGACGAAAATGGCGATCTTCTCGCCATTGGCGTTTGCGCTGACGAATTCGGCCATTGTCCTGAAAGAACGGAACACTTTGCGGCTGGCTCCGGCGCTCTCCAGACGAATGCCGAAGTATCTTTCCAATGCGGCAACGATCTCGACGGCGTCAAGGCTGTCCAGTGGCAGGCGCTCGCCGATGATGGGTTCGTCGTCCCCGATCTCCTCCAGCGTGATGTCCCGGACATTGCATTCCCGGATAACCATCTTCTTCAGCCCTCTGAGCAGGGCGGCTTCTGGCGGCATCACGCTTCACTCCAACGGAAACGAAGCGCCGCAATCGCCGTGCATGCAGCGGCGAAGATCAGCAGGACGCCAAGCTTCGGCAGTATCACGGTCAGCGGTGCATTTCTCAGGATTACATCCTGATAGGCTTCGAGTCCCCAGTGAAATGGCGAGATCATTGCAATATTCTGCATGAAATCCGGCATCGCGAAGCGCGGGATCATCACGCCGCCGATCACCGCTAGAATGACGACGCTCAATGCGCCGAACGCCGACGCCTGTTCCTCGGTACGCGCGAGGCAGGAAACCATCAGCCCGTAGCCAGTGGCCGCCATCGATGCGACCATCGTGACGAACACAAGGTCGAGGATGCTGAAATCAAGCGGCTGCGGGATATGGGTCAGCAGCGGCAGCAGCACCATTCCAACGGCAAACATCGTGCCGAACTGCAATAGATTGATGACGTAGAAAGGCAGCACTTTCCCGAGCAGCAACTCCGCGCGGAAAACCGGAAAAACCAGCAGCCGTCGAAAGATTCCGAGCCTGCGGTCGCGAATCATGCTGCCGGAAAGCGGGATGACGATGAAGAACATTCCAAACAGTATCCACGCTGGAACGGTCTGCTGGGCAGGTGTTGGCAGCTTGACGCCGCCGATGGCCTGTTCGTGGATCAGCCCGTCGAAGTTGCCGGCCTTGGGGATGATGTCGCTCAGGAATGCCGCCTCGGCGTTCTCCAGCTCGGCTGTGGCGCGGTTGATCAGCACGGCCTGCAGGGATAGCGCCACATGCCCCTCGACTACGGCGCGTACCGACTGGTCGAGCAGGGGGTCGAAGGTGAGCCGGATCTGTTCATCGGCGACAAGGGCTGCGCCGCTGCGCAGTTTTTCGAGCGTCGCGGCCATGTCCGGCGGAAGTTCCAGCAGGATTTCGTGTGTGACGTTTGCCGCGTCCGCAGGTTCCAGGAGGGGCATGTCTGGATGGTAGTGGCGCAGTTCGGTCATGAATTGCCGGCAGATGGTGTCTGGCGCGTCGCAGTTGGACCGGGAAACCAGGGCGACATCGATGGAGCGGCCTGCCTTCGCGGTGTAGATGTCTTGCAGGGCGAGCGTGAGAAAAATGATCAGCGTCAATGGCATTGCCAGCAGCAGTCCGAGCGCCCGCCGATCCCTGAGCAGGATACGCAATTCCTGCATGAAGATGGCCGGCATGTTCGAGGTCATTCCTCGTCCCTCCCGACTATCCTCAGAAAGCTGCGCTCCATGTCTTCACCCAGCACCTCGTGGAGCGGTCCGTGCGCACCAAGGCGTCCATCGTGGATGACGCCAACGCTGTCGCAAAGCCTCCTGATTTCCTCGAAATAGTGCGTGGAATAGATCAGTGTCACGCCCCGGTCTTTCAGTTCGAGAATTTTGTCGAATATGAAGTTGCGCGAAAGCGGGTCCACGCCGGCTGTGGGTTCATCCAGAATCAGCAGTCGCGGCTCGTGCAGCAGCGCGACGCCCAGGTTCAGACGCCGCTTCATTCCGCCCGACAATTGACTTACGGCGTCATCGGCGCGCGTGCGCAGCCCCGTCCAGTCCAGAACGCGGTCAACCTCCTGGCGGCCAATGTTCTGAAGTCGCGCGAAGAAAGTCAGATTTTGTCGCGCAGAGAGGGTCGGGTAGAGAGCGATCTCCTGGGGTGCATAGCCGATCAAACGTTTGTATTGCGATATTTCGCTTCGCTCGAACCCCAGAATGCGGGCGTGAGAGTACTGTCCGCCGGTTTGTCCGCACAGAAACGAAATCAGTGTCGTCTTGCCGGCTCCGTTCGGGCCCAGCAGCCCGAAGAACGAGCCGCTCTGAATGACGAGTGAAAGCCGATCCAGCGCGTTTCTCGTCGCGCGCGGATAGCGAACCACGAGATCGCCGATATCGATGGCGGGAGTTGCGTCAGAGATAGTGCCTCCGCAAAGTCTGGTAGATCGCCTGTTCCTGATCAGCGATGGTCAGGAGGCGATCGGAAATTTCCTCGAAAGGCTGCTCCAGCGTGCCCTTGCAGAATCTCGCGGCGAGTGTGGCAAAATCCCGCCAGGCATTGCCGGCTTCGGTCATGTTTCGGGCGGCATCCTTCAGCACCTGGCTTCCAAGCCGCTCGCCAGATTCCTGCAGAAATGCGGCATACAAAAAACGAAAACCGGCGCCGCCGGTTCCGATCTCCTCCTGCATCCGAACGACATTGGCCATATGCAGTTTGCGCATGGCGAGGTCTGGATACTTCGTCGGCCACTGACGCATCTTCCCGGCAAGGAAACGGATGCCACGCACGCCCGCAAAGGGAACCGGACTGAAGAGCATGCGGCGCAAGGTTTCCCGCAGGCCGGAACGGATCGCGTTTTCCAGTGGCAGTTTGTCAGTGTGGTTTTCTTGCAGTTGCGGGAAGTAGATAAGCCCTTTCGGGGCCAACATGCCTTTGGCGAAACGCGCCCTGGTCATCGCACTGGCAGGACAGATCGAAGTCGTTTCGAGAACCGGGTCACTGACGATATAGGAGCCATCCTCGTTGCGGGCGCAGACCACGAGGTTATGGGCATTGAATTGGAAACGGAATTTTTCCGGAACGTAGCTGAGCCAATGGATGTTGGCCTGAATGCCGACCGCTCGACCCGCACGGAGATAGTCGTCCAGTGCGCGCGCACCCCGAATCGGGTCGCGAAACTTGCGGTACTCGTATGCAATGCCCAACCGGCGGCAGTTTTTCTTGAAGATGGTGCCCGGAAACGAACGATAGCTGGTGAGCGGAATGTCCATCACCTTGATCCAAGGCAGATGGAGAAAGAAGATTCCGCTGCCGATGCCAAACGACATTGCCTCGCTGATTTGGACGCCCGCGTGCCGCAACAAATTGCTGGTGACGCCCGACTCGCAGTGCGCGCTCTGGTGATGCTGGAATCGGATCAAATCAGACATTGCCGCTTCGTCTGCTGGCCTGGAACCGCTCAACGGGAATATCCAGGCACGCCGCATACCGGGCAATCCATGCGTCATCAAGTTTTGCAAAGACTCGTGGTTGCAGATGCCGGCGCACGCGGAACGTGAAAATCCCCATGTGTTTCGCCAACAGACGCGGGTTCATCATTCGCGCCGTCATGAAGTATTCCAATACGCTTGCGCGTCCGGCGCGAACGGCTTCGCGAATTCGCGCAAGATCGGATTCGATCATCTGCCACGCAATTTTCTTGGCAGTTTCCTCGACTTCCCAGCCGCTTGAGTGTGCAGGCACGATCCATCCTTGATCATCGACGGCGTAGCAGAGCCGCTTTGCGCCCTCGTACGCAGGGTCCTGGTCCTGAGGGATCTCCTGCAGCTTCATTTCAGACGACTTCCAACTCCATGTAATAGACGCTGAAACGGCCGCTTTCCGGAATGTAGCACAGGACCTTTTGCCCGGCCTTCAGCGGCATGTTTCTCGCGAGCTGATCGATGAATATGAACATCGACGCCGATCCGACATTGCCGCAATCATAAAGCTTGGTGAACCAGCGATCAGTGGGAATCCGGAATCCGATTCTGGTCATGGAATCAAGCACGACCTGGCGAAAGTAGTGCGAGGAATAATGCGGCAGGAACCAGGTGTAGTCGTCGGGAGTGAGCTTGCGCTTGTCGGCGATTTCCCGCAGCGCCCGTTCAATCGAGCAGACCGGCATTTGATCGCGCAGGATGCGGATATCCTGGCTGACGTTCATCGCGTGCTTCAGTCTGTGTGAGTCGCCAGTCAGGCGCAGGTCTTTCCATGCGGTTACAGAGCCGTCATCTTCGCGATAGCCGCCAGCGAACATGCAGACCGGTTGTTCGTTTGCGTAGGAGCGGCCTTCGATCCAGTTGATTCGCAGGTTTGTCTTTCCGGCAAGGGCAGTGTCGCTCAGATAGGCGGCCCCGGCGCCGTCAGACAACATCCAACGCAGGAAGTCGTGTTCGAAGGCAATCGCCGCGTTCGCCGCCAACTCATCGACTTTGCGCGGGTTTTCCGATTCGAACAGTTCGGCGCGCATCCACTTGCTGGCTGTTTCGGAGCCGGTAACCACCGCCGCAGTCGAGTCGCCCGCCGCGATGGAAAGAAAAGCCATCTTCAGCGCCGCCATCGAACTGCAGCAGACCCCCGATGTGGAAATCGTCTCGCCGTGCATCTGCGGCAGATGGCCTTGCACCATGGCGGCGTGTCCCGGGATGATCAAATCGGGGCTGGAAGTCCCGCAGGCCATCAGTTGTACATCGCGCAGCGACAGGTCGGGATTGTCGCGCAGAATCACATTGACGGCCTCCGCCGCGAGCTGCGCATTGGAGTGAGTGGGTTCTCGTGTCAGTGGATCAATGGCGTAGTGGCGTGTTTTGATCTGATTGTTGTGCAGAACGATGTTTTTTGCCCGCGAGGGTTTGCCGTGAGGCGCACCAAGGACGCGCTCGATGTCGTTGTTGTCGATTGGCGCGTTGGGCAGAAACGTGCCGGTGGCATTGATGAACACAGGCCGATTCAAGAGCTTCTCTGTCGCAAAACGGATGCGCTGTGATTACGGGTGAGGAAGGGGCCTGCTGAACTGCGCAGTCCACTTCGGGTCGTTGTGGACCAGAATTTCAAAAATACGGGTGCAGGGCGCGACCGTCAGAATCGTTATCACCAGACTCAGACGGAAGAACACCAGTAACAGGTCCTGGGTAAAACCCGGCGTTGGCGCGAGTCTGAGTATCAGCCCGGCCCAGAAATGAAAGACTCGAATTCCAACCCATTCCATCATGGCCAATGAAACCGTCCCGAGATTCGATCCAAGAAGTTCGGCGGTGGCGGTGCATTGCAGCGCGGCGCCGTTGGCCAGAAGCTGACCCAGCTGCTCGCCCTTTGGTTCCAGTGTTGCGAATTGTTCGGGGGCGATGCCAGCGGGCGGGAAAAACCAGAATCCTTGCTTGCGGCCGGTGAAAATCCAGAATGGCGTCGTTACGAAGGATGCCCACACCGGGTTGCGTTCGCAGAGCGTGATTTGCCCGACAAAATTCGCACCCAGTCCGGTGAGACTGTTGCGGATGGTGTTGAATGCGCTGATCCACAGGTTTCTGCAGGTTGCCAGTGTAACGACGGGTTTGTCTTTCAATTCCTTGGCGCATTGGGAATCCAGAAAACCCTGAATTGGAAGCGAGGGTGACAAGAACCAGACCTGATAGCCCAGAATGATCAGATCGTACTGGCTCCAGTCGATGGCGAGCGGTTTGATTGATGGCGGGCGGGCCTTGATACAGCGCGGAAAGGCGCGAAAGAAGGCATTCATTTTCCAGGGAAAGGCAAATTGCTCCTGTGGTTCGATCTGCACCAGATCGCAGTGTGCATGCCTCGAAAATCCGCGGAGGAAGGCCGTGATTGCGTCTCTGGTCTGGCCCATTTGCGAGTAATAAATGACCAGCGCCTTCTTCTTCCCCATGGGCGGCTAGACTACACTGGGGCATGACGGTTCGCAAAGGAAACCCGGTCTGAGAAAGCCGCTTTTCATCACGGGTCTTGGCTGTGTTTCCGCCGCTGGGAACGGCTTGGAATCGACGCGACGGACCTTGTTCGAGGGCTGTCAGGATTTCATCGGCAATGTCCAGGCTGGGGATGCGGTGTTTTTCGGCGTCCGTCCGGAGCCGGATTGGCCCGATGTCGAGAGTCTGTCCAGCCCCGGTTTGCGTCCGAATCTTTTCGCCGTTGCGGCTGCCAGCGAGGCGATCAGGTTGGCTGGACTGGCGATTTCAGACCTGCGCGGCATGCGTGTCGGCGTCTGTCTGGGCTCCACTGTCGGGGGCACCAATTATCAAGAGGAATTTCTGGGGCAATACTTCACTGGACAGTTGCCGGATGCCGCGCCTTTGCTGAAGTGTTACGACACGAACTCGGCGCAGTTCCTGTCACGATACTTGGGGCTGCGCGGCCCCGTTCTGTTGGTCAACAACGCATGCACCTCCGGGGCCGATGCGATTGGCGTCGGATCGGCGTGGCTTGAGAACGATGTCTGCGATATGGCCATCTGCGGCGGAACGGAAACCGTACTGGCCAAAATCTTCCTGGGATTTCGTTCGCTGATGCTGTGCTCGCCGAACGGGTGCAGGCCATTTGATCGCGATCGCGCTGGTCTGGTGCTCGGAGAAGGGGCGGGTATCGTCGTGCTTGAAAGAGCCGATTCGCCTCGCAGGGCGCAGGCGCTTCTTCTGGGGTGCGGGATGGCCAGCGATTCTCATCATCCGACTGCGCCTGACCCGCAGGCACGTGGTTTGGATCGTGCGGTAAGCATGGCGTTTGCGAGAAGCGGTTGCGCACTGGAGGCAGTGGATTTCATCAGTGCGCACGGCACCGGGACTCCGAGCAGCGATTTGGCCGAAGGACGCTGGATTCGCGGACACGCGAACCATGCGCGGGTTGTCGCAACGAAGGGATACACGGGCCACACGCTTGGCGCAGCCGGTGGGATTGCGGCGGTGCTCACGGCTCTATCGCTGATCGACGGGAAGATTCCCCCTTCGAGGGGTTTCATGGAGATGGACCCCGAGATAGGCATTACGCCGACGTGTGCGGTGGAGGCAGCGGACTATCGGTTGGCGCTGTCGCTTTCGCTGGGATTCGGCGGAACGAATTCGGCCTTGCTGTTGGCGCGTGCGCCTTGAACTCGCCTGTTGTCATTACGGGGTTGGGGCAGCACTCGGCGCTTGGTTCGGGGGTGGCCTGCGTCGCTGATGCGCTGCGTGGAGTGACCATGCCGCGATGCGCCACCCGCGCAGTGAGGACGCATGACGGGGTCAGGCAAATCGAGGTTTTTCAGGCTCCGGAGGTGGCGCTGTCCGAGGGTATTCCGGACGCGGTCAAGCGCCGGATGGCGCGGGTGACCCGAATGGGTCTTGCGGCAGCGATGCAGGCCGTCACAGACGCATTTGGACCGCAGAGGAAGGGGATTTACCCCAAGCCAGAGCGGATCGGCCTTGTCGTGGGGACGGCGTTTGGTTGTTTGAGCATGGCAATCGATCATCAGGACCGTGTGCTCACTGGTGGCGCAGCCGGTGTGTCGCCAAGCATTTTTTCCGGGTCCATTCACAACGCCATTGCATCGCAGTTGTCGATTTCCCTGGGAATACGGGGGCCAATGTCCACGGTAACCACGATGGAACACACCGCTATTGGCGCGATGCGGCTTGCCTTTGATTGGCTCAATGCAGACAGGGTCGATCATGTTGTGGTCGTGATTGGCGATGAACTTTCGGAGTTTCACTCGTACATGATGGCCAATCTGGACGTGGCGCGGGATTTTGATCCGCAGAGTGATGCCTGCTCGGCCATTGCCGGTGAAGGCATGGCCGGCTTTGTCATCTCGCGCCCGGATGCGCCGGGAGTTCGGCAGCGTCATTGCCAGATCACCGATGTACGGGCATTTGCCGAGCGTTGCCCGGTGGGGCAGCGCTATTTCGTGGGCTGCCATGGAGGCGAGGGTCAATGGTCACGTCATCTGCAATGGATTCGCCACAACGCGGGCACGGCTGTCGAGCCTCAGTGTCATGCGCGCTTGTTCGGCAGCATGGTGACGGCGGTGGCATTTGAAATCCTGGTTGGGGCGTTGCTGGTGCGTACGGATGGCTGCCGGACCATCTGTGTCCAGTTGACCGATCATGGCGAGCCGCAGACGTTGACACTGGGCTGAACGATTGGCCGATACACTGCTTTTGCAGGAGGCGTTGCGCGCGGCGCTCAGGTGAACAGCAGCTTCAGCGCCGCCAGCATCGACAGCGCCACGGTGATGTTTTCAAACATGCGCTGATTCACATGTGCGATGAGCCAGCGCCCGAGCAGCGCGCCGATGGCGGTGGCGGGCAGCAGACGCAGATTCAGCGACAGGCTGTCGGCGTTGATCAATCCCAATTGCAGCGCGAAGGGCACTTTGATCCAGTTGATCACGAGAAAGAACGCCGCCGCCACGCCCAGGAATTGCAGCTTTTCCAATCGCATCGCCAGCAGATACAGCACCATCACCGGGCCGGCGGCATTGGCGATCATCGTGGTAAAGCCCGCGAGCAGCCCCATCAACGGGGCGAACCACATCGGTGCATGCACCAGCGCCGCTTCGTTGCCGTGCCTGCGCCGCCACAGATGCGCGGCCAGCATCACGACCATGATCGCGCCGATCAGCCGCGCGGTTTGTTGATCGTCGATGCGCCCCAGCGCGGCCCAGCCCAGCAGCACGCCGGCCACGGCCCAGGGCAGCAGACGGCCCACGCGCCGCCAGTCCATATGGTTGCGATAGATGAAGAAGGCGAAGAGGTCGGCGAAGATCAGTATCGGCAGGATCACGCCGGTGGCGGTTTTCGCAGGCATCAGGTTGGGCAGGATGCCCACGGCCAGCAGCGACATGCCGGGCAGTCCGGTCTTCGAGAAGCCCAGTGCGGCGGCGATCAGCGCCAGCACGGCCCATTGCCATGAGGTGAAGTCCATCACGTCAGCGCGGCGCGCAATTGCGCCAGCGTCGTCATCGGCTCATCGCATTGCAGGCCACGGCACAGCCAGGCGGTGGTGCGGCCCTGGGGTTGTTTGGCGGCAAGCGCGGCGGGCAGGTTGTCGCTGGCGGTGTCGGTGGGGATGGCGTAGACGGCGAGGGTGGGGTCGTAGCTGCGCTGGAGTTCGCGCCGCCATGATTGCACTTCGGCGGCCTCGCCACGGATCACGACGATCTTCGGCGGATGCAGCCAGTCTTCCAGCGCGAGGGTCAGTTGCACGCAGGCCAGCGGCTGTTCGGTCAGTTGCGACCAGCCGGCGCGCAGCGTGCGCTCGGCGGCTTCAAGGTAGCGCGGTTCGGCCAGCACGCCGCCCAATCGCAGCAGCGCTCCGGCGGCCACCGCGCTGCCGGCAGGCATGGCGTCGTCGGTGAAGGTGCGGCTGCGGTGGATCAGCCACGGGTCATCGTTGGCGCTGAACCAGAAGCCGCCGTGGGTGTGATCCTCGAAGCGAAACAGCATCGCGTCGGCCAGGGCGGCGGCAAAGTGCAGGTCTTGAGCGCGAAAGCGCACGGTGGTGAGGCGCAGCAGCGCGTCGATCACAAAGGCGTGATCGTCGAGGCAGGCGGCAATGCGGGCCTCAACGCTGCCCCGGCTGGCGGTGTACAGACGGCCATCGCGCCAGTGGTGATGGCGTATCGCGTCCACGGCGTTGATGGCGGCGTCGGCCCAATCCTCGCGGCCCAGCGCGCGTGCGGCGTCGGCAAGGCCGGCAATGGCGAGCCCATTCCATGCAGTGAGGCGCTTGTCGTCGCGGGCGGGCCAGGGTCGCAGCGCGCGTTGTGCGAGCAGCTTTGCGTTGGCGTGATGCAGGCGCGTGTTGATGTCTTGTTCACTGCGCGCGGCAAAGCGCGAGTCGCTCGCAAGCTCGGCAACACTGGCGCGCACCACGGGCAGCCATCGGCCTTCAAAGTTCGCTTCGGCATTCAGGCCGTACCGCGCGTTGAACAGCGCGGCGTCTTCGGGCGTGAGCACGTCGGCCACTTCCTGCGCGGTCCAGGTGTAGAACGCGCCTTCGCCGCCCTGTGAATCCGCATCGAAAGAGGCGGCGAATGCGCCATCGGCAGTGCGAAAATCGCGCAGCAGGCAATCGGCCGTTGCGGTGGCGGCGCGTGCAAAGTCCGCATCGCCGGTGGCAAGCGCGGCATCGGCCAGCACCGACAGCAACGGGCCGTTGTCGTACAACATCTTCTCGAAGTGCGGAATCTCCCAGCGCTCATCGACGCTGTAGCGCGCAAAACCGCCGCCAATCTGATCGAAGATGCCGCCTTCGATCATCCGCTTCAATGTAAGCGTTGTCATGAACAGCGCGTGCAGGTCGGGCGTATCCGATTGCGCCGTTGCGCGCCAATTGCGCAGCAGACGTTGCAGCATCGGCGGATGCGGGAATTTCGGCGCAGCGCCGAAGCCGCCCCAGTGACGATCAAAGCGCTGCTCCAACTGGGCGCGCAGCGTGGCAATTGGAGCGGTGTTCAGTGTGTCTTCGGTTGGCGTTGCGGGCTGATCGATGCGCGCCAGTGTTTCCACCAGCAGCGCCGATTGCTCGCGCAGCGCCGGAGCCTGCTCGCGGTAAACGTCGGCCACACGTTTCAGCAGTGCGGCAAAGCCCGGCAGACCAAAGCGCGGCTGCGGCGGGAAGTAGGTGCCGCCGAAGAAGGGGCGTCTGTCGTCGTGCGTGAGAAACATCGTCAGCGGCCAGCCGCCCGCGCGGTGCGTGAGCAGTTGATGCGCCAGTTGGTAGATGCGATCCACGTCGGGGCGCTCTTCGCGATCCACCTTGATGTTGACGAACAACTCGTTCATCACCTGCGCGGTGGCCGAGTCTTCGAAGGATTCATGCGCCATCACATGACACCAGTGACACGCCGAATAGCCTATCGACAGCAGTATCGGGCGGCCCGTGGTCCGCGCCAGTTCAAAGGCTTCTTCACCCCAGGGATACCAGTCCACGGGGTTGTCTGCGTGTTGCAGCAGATAGGGGCTGGTTTGATCCGCGAGGCGGTTGCGATGAACGCGGGGCGCAGTATCACTCATCGAGGATGTCAAACCCACTACAATGGCGAAGGAACTCACTATGACAGAATCAGACCAGCCACCCCAACTCGTGTTGCGCCGGCACGAGGATCGCCGTATTCGCGCCGGGCACGGCTGGGTGTTCTCGAATGAAATCGACACGGCGGCCAGCCCGCTTTCGGGCATTGCTGCCGGTGATGCGGTGCGCATCGTCGATCATCGCGGGCAATTCGTCGGCCATGCGCTCGCCAATCCGCATGCGCTGATCTGCGCGCGTATTTTCAGCCGTGAGCCTTCGCAGAGCATTGGCCCGGCGCTGTTCGCGGATCGTCTGGCCGACGCGCTGCGGCTGCGTGAGCGCTATGTGGGCGGCGAGCACTACCGGCTGGTCTATGGCGAGTCCGATGGCTTGCCCGGCCTGATCGTGGATCGCTACGGCGATGTGCTGATCGCCCAATCAGCCAC
>JAITMN010000225.1 GCA_031277355.1 Nevskiaceae bacterium
GGCTCCGGCGGGTTCATCAGTTCGCGGATGGCCGAGAGGATGGCGGTGATGGCTTCATCGTGGGTGAGCAGCCTTTTCTCGATGCGCGCTTCAAGCTGATCCAGACGTTTGGCAAGCTCTTGGTTGGAAGCCAGCAGTTCGCGCAGCCGCACGAACGCGCGCACGACGTGCACGCCCATCTCCACGGCGCGAGGGCTGTTTAGAACATTCGCGGCCTGGATGGCTCCGTGTTCGGTGAAGACGAATGGAAGGTGGCGCGCCCCGCCGCGGCCGTCTGTGGAGGTCTGTTTTGAGGTCACAATTTGTGACCTCAAAACAGACGCCTCCCGCGTGGTCAGGCGAAACATGAAGTCGTGGGGAAAACGCGCGGCATTGCGTTTGATGGCTTGGTTCAGGTGTTTGGTGGTAACGCCATAAAGCGCCGCCAGATCGCGATCAAGTATCACGCGCTGTCTGCGCAGCACGAGGATGGCGGTGGTGATGTTGATGGCGGCCGTCGCCGCAATTTTTGTTTTTGCCATGTTGATGATCTCATCTGGTGTCGGTTTCTTGCCTGCGGCCACGCGCCGGTCTGGCATGTGGCGCAACGGCGTGTCATCAGATGTCAGCAGATTGGAATGGATTGTGCGAGCGGCATATCTGGCCGATTTATCGATATATTCAGCTTGGCTGACCGTGCTTTTAGCTCAACTCTCCACGTCGTCGCCCCGCACCGGCGGTTTGCCCTTGCCCGCTCGGGAGAGGATGCGCAGCGCTTCGGGAATGTTCGCGCGCGCCGCCCGCTCGGCAAAATAGGCTTCCGTGCGCAAAGCAGAGAGCTTTTCAGCCACGGCTACGTTGATGAACTGGTTGAGCGCCACGCCCTCGATCTTGGCCGTCTTGCGTGCCTCGTCCATCAGTGAGGGTTGCAGTCGCAGCGCGAAATTGCTCTTTCTCATCGCTTGGCCTCCAATGCTTTCCACGCCTCGCCGGGTGCGAGAATCTTGATGCCGAATTGCTTGCCCGATTCCCGCAAATCGCGGGCGTTGAATGTAACGATGGCGTCGGCTCTGCCGTTCACTGCTGCTTCAAGCACCATGTCGTCATCCGGATCGCGTGCAGCCGGACGCCACAGAAATGCCAGCAGCACCGGCTCGGCCACTGCCGCCACCGCGTCGAGCAGCACGCCTACATCGTTGGCAGACAAGCCCGATGCGTCCAGATGTTCAGGCCGGGTCATCGTGGCTTGGTACTCGATCATCAGCGGCACAGACGCCAGCAACGTGAAGCGCTGTTCCAGCGCGGCAATCAACAGTTGGCGGGAGGCTCCCGCGTCACTGCGAATGGCGGCAACCATGGCCGCAGTGTCGAGGACCAGTCGCATGGAAGACATGATGAGAGCGAGTTTGTGATATTGCAAGCAATATCTATTTTCTTGCTTCGCCGCTGCCCAGCTCAACCCCCGCCGTCGCATCCGCATCCGGCCCGATCAGCCCCTGCTGCCAGAAGCGCGGCAGTGCGTAATGCGGCAGTGGATCGCCGCGCCACGCCGCCGCACGCGACACGGGCCGGCCAAACTGCGTGGCGGGCAGTGCGATCAGGATCGTCAACGCAATGGCGAGCAACGCCGTCGAAGCCACCGCAACGATCCGGTTTCCAGCCGCCCCGCCATCGTGCGCGGGCGCGCAACCCAACCGCAGCCACATCATCGCCAATGCGAACACCACGGCCGACATGGCTTGGCTCGTCGGGATCACCATGTAGCCGTCGGCCAATGTGCCCACGCTCCACGCGATGATGGCGGCCAGCAGCGCGATGCCCACTCCACGGCTCGCTGCGTCGGTTTGCGCGCGAATCTTGCGCGCCAGCGCCGCGATCAGCGCGAGCGTTGCGCCGCCGATCAGCAGCGCCGCCGGTATTCCCCATTCAGCCGCCATCTGCAACCAGAAGTTGTGCGGATGTCCTGCCTCGCCCTTGTTGATGTAGGCAAAGTGCATGGGACCGATGCCGAGCAGCGGATGCGCCAACGCGGCGTCGATGCACTGCTGCCACAGCCGCAAGCGCCCGCTCATTGATCCGAACTCGCTGAATCGGCCGGTTTCGGGCGTGGATTCGATGCCGAGCAGCGAAGGCATGACATGGAACAGCGCGATCCACAGCGCAGCGCCGATCAGCGCAAAGAGCAACTGCCATTTCAGCCAGCGCCTTCCTTCAACGCCGAAAAACGGGATGAGCAGCGCCGCAACGGTGAGCGCAATCCATGCCGTGCGGGAGGCCGAACCGATCAGGCACATCCACCACAGTGAGGCCACGCCGATGAGGTAGACCCGCCAGAATCGCGTTGGCGCCAATCGCGCGGCCAGCGGCAGCAGCGGAATCGTCAAGGCTTGCAACTGCGCGGGAAAGCGCGGGTTGCTGAAATTCAGCAGCAGGCTTTGCGCGCCCACCGGCAGCCCTTGCAGCACCGCTGCGGCATAGCCTGCCAGCACGCCGGTGACGCAGATCGACGCGGTGATCGTTGCCGCCAGCGCCGCCGACACTTCGATTGACGCAAGCCGTGTGGCGCGCACCGA
>JAITMN010000047.1 GCA_031277355.1 Nevskiaceae bacterium
GTCGAGGGCCTGAAATTCGTCAATGCCAAGCAGGTGTACTTCCCGCCGATGGATCGCAAGTGGGCCAACGACAATGGAAGCAGCGTGGCCTACAAGACTGCGGTGATCCGTGACAAGGATGGCTCGCTGGGCGGTGGCCGCGATTCCTACGTTCTGATCAATATCGACGGCGTGAACGACACCATCGCGGGCGATACGAAGGCGTGTACGGCCAAGCGCGACTGGAACGCGATGATCTGCAAGAGCGATATCGGGCGGCTGACTGTGGGTAACCCCGGCGCGCCGGGCGGCCCCGGTGCTCCTCGGGGTGGCGCTCCGGGTGGTCCGGGCGGCCCCCGTGGCCCCGGCGCGGCTCCCGGTGCTGGCCCAGGCGCTGGCCCCGGTCCGGGTGCTGCTCCCGGCGCTGGCGCGGCGCCGGCTCGCGGCGCTCCCGGCGCCGGTCCTGGTCCCGGCGGCCCCGGCGGCCCCGGCGGTCCCGGCGGGGCTGCGGCCCAGCCGCCCGTCGTCCTGAGCCGCGATGGCAAGGAGTACACGCTGGCTGCCACGGCGGTACGCGCCGGCACCGAGATCAAGGTGGCCACTGAAAGGCCGTCCGTGAATCTCGCGCTGACGGAACTGGATCCCGGCTCGTGGGTGATCTTCGAACTGCCCGGATTCAAGACTGCAGCCGCCGGGTCGTCGGTGGACAGCCTGGATGCGCTGCGCAAGGCCAGCGCCACCTCGTACTACAAGGACAACGGTTCGCTCTGGGTCAAGGTGGTTTCAACTGCCGATGGCGGGCGGGGCGGTGGCGGCAGTCTTGTGGTCAGCCGGTAAGCGCAGTCCTGCGGTATGAACGAAAAGCCTCCGGCTCGATGCCGGGGGCTTTTTTGTTTTTCTTTTGAAAAAGCAAACTCTGCCGCGTTGCGGTGATTGCGTTATGCTCCGGCCCACGAGTTTGGGGTCATCTTCGAGTACGAGGGTCTGACGTCGTGAAAAAAACAAATCGCTCGTTTCTTTTTGTGTCGCTGCTTCCCGCATTGCTGATCGGTGGCGCTTCGGTTGCCGCTCAGGCACAGGAGGCACGCTGGTCTGATCCGAACACCTGGCCCAATCGCAAGGTGCCGGTGGCAGGGGATAAAGTCACCATTGGTCGGGACAAGCAAGTGGTGCTCGATGTGAGCCCGCCTGCGCTGAGTGGTCTTTCCATCGACGGCAAACTCACGTTCTCGAACGATGCCGATCTGGAGCTGACCACCGAGTGGATCATGCTGCACGGTGAATTGGCGATTGGCAGCGAAGCCAGCCCTCACACGCGCAAGGCGACGATTACCTTCACCGACAATGTTCCGGGTGAAGACATGATGGCCGGCATGGGTGATCGCGGCATCATGATTTCCGGCGGCACACTGAACCTGCATGGCAATACGACGAACACCTGGACGAAGCTGGCTGATACGGCCAAGGCAGGGGCCACGTCTATTCAAGTGCTGAATGCTGCGGGCTGGCGCGTGGGCGATGAAATCGTACTTGCCTCCACGGATTACGACCCCCGGATGGCCGAGCGTCGCACGATCAGTGCAGTGGATGGCAACAAGCTCACGCTCGACAAGCCGCTGGAATACATGCACTTCGGCAAGATCACCTTCGACGTGGATGAACGCGGCGAAGTGGGCTTGCTCACGCGCAACATCAAGATTCAGGCTTCGGAGGATGCCGCGCAGACGTTCGTGGGTGGCCACATCATGGCGATGCCTTCGAGCCGCATGTACATCTCGGGCATCGAGCTCAATCGCATGGGCCAGAACCTCACCCTTGCCCGCTATCCGGTGCACTGGCATCTGGTGGGCGACGCCAAGGGTCAGTACATCAAGAACGCGGCCATTCATGACACCTTCAACCGCTGTGTAACGGTGCACGGCACGAACGAGTTGCAGATCGAGAACAACGTTACCTACAACACCGTGGGTCACTGCTTCGTCTTGGAAGACGGCATCGAGCACGGCAATCAGTTTGTTCGCAATCTGGCGAGTCAGACCAAGTGCCACACCAGCAAGCCCTGCATCCCGACCGTGCTCGCCGCAACCGGAGAAGCCTTCGGGCTGACTGCCCAAGCCGCCAGGACGAGCGGTCAGCAGTCGAAGGACGTGCTGCTGCCTTCGGATAATACGGTGTCGTCTTTCTGGATCACGAACCCCGACAACGTCTACCGCGACAACGTGGCCGCCGGTTCCGATGTGAGCGGCTTCTGGATGTCGCTGCCGGAGCATCCGAACGGTCAGTTCGAGGGCACGGAAATCAGCAAGAGCACCTGGCCGCGTCGTACGCCGTTCCGTGAGTTCAAGGGCAATGTGGCTCATTCGAATTACGACGGGTTCATGTTCGACCGCAACATCAATCCCAACAACACCTTTGGCGTCACCGGCGATGCGCATTGGGCCGTCGAGAATCCCGCCGACCCGAACAGCAAGAAGAAGGAAACGCTCATCGAGGATCTGACCTCGTACAAGAACCGCAACGGCGGGATCTGGGGTCGCGGTGACCTGCACGTTTTCAGGAACCTGAAGCTGGCCGACAACGCCATGGGCTATACGCATGCGGCCCCTCTCGGCGGAGGCAACCCCTTCACGTCGAAGGTGGTTGATTCGCTGTTCGTGGGCGAGACCGAGAACGTCGGCAACCCCAGGACCGAGGCCGAGAAGAAATATGGCCGCACCGTGCCCAAGCCCGAGATTCCGGATTTCCCGATTCGTGGCTATGAGTTCTACGACCTGCGCCATGATCTTGAGAACACGACGTTCGTGAATTATCGGGACAACGCGGTGCGCAAGACAGGCGCGCTGTCCTACCTGCTGTACACCAGCTTCGCGGTTACCTCGAACAATTCCGTCGAGGGCCTGAAATTCGTCAATGCCAAGCAGGTGTACTTCCCGCCGATGGATCGCAAGTGGGCCAACGACAATGGAAGCAGCGTGGCCTACAAGACTGCGGTGATCCGTGACAAGGA
>JAITMN010000080.1 GCA_031277355.1 Nevskiaceae bacterium
GTCGCGCAGAATCAGCCCAATTCTGCCGCTGCTGCGCCTACGCCCGCACCTGCACCCGCTCCCGCCGCTTCCTCCCCGCGCGCCACCGCCCCCACCACCGCTCCCGCCTCACCACCAAGCACCACCGCCGCACCCACTCCCGCCGGCACTTGGTGGGTGCAACTCGGCAGCTTCTCGCAGCAAGCCAACGCACAGCAGTTGGCGCAAACACTGACGCAGTCCGGTTTCCCCGCGCAGGTATCCTCGACGAGCAGCCAGGGCAAACAGCTTTACCGCGTTCGCGCCGGTCCGGTGGCCGATCGCGCCGCTGCGCAGGCGTTGCAGGCGCGGTTGACGCGCGCCGGTCACAAGGGCTCCTCGCTCGTCGCCCCCTGAGCGCGGCCGTTCCGTGTAGAATTAACGGCTCCCGATTCATCGCACGCGGCAAAGTATGGCCGGTTTCGACTACGTGATTCTCGCAATCCTGCTGATCTCTTCGCTGATCGGCATGATGCGCGGGTTCCTCAGAGAAGTGTGCTCGCTGGTTACGCTGGTGCTGGCCGTTTGGCTGGGTTGGCGCTGGGGCGCTGGGCTCGAACCGCTGATGGGCGGCATGCTGCGCGAGCACGGCTACAGCCTGTGGGCGGGGCGCATCGTCGTCTTCGTGCTGATCGTCATCGCCGGTGGAGTCGGCGGTGCGGTGATCAGCCATTTCACGCGGTTGTCACTGTTTCGCAGCACGGATCGCTTTCTGGGCTTCCTGCTGGGGCTGGCGCGCGGCTTCGTGCTGCTCGGCGCGGTGGCGCTGCTGGCCAAGGTGTTTCATCTCGACAACGAACAGTGGTGGACCCAATCCATGCTGGCCCGGCAACTGGGCCCGGTGGCCAAGATGGTGCAGGTGATCACGGGCGAAACCATCGACACGTTGACGAGGCAGCCCGACTGAGCGGGGACTAAGGATATGTGCGGCATCGTCGGAATCGTCGGCCGGACTCCGGTCAATCAGCAACTCTACGACGCGCTGACGGTGTTGCAGCACCGTGGGCAGGACTCGGCCGGCATCATGACCGCCGATGGCGGCGAGCTGTTCACCGCGAAGGGGCACGGTCTGGTGCGCGACGTGTTTCGTCAGCGCGACATGGACGCACTGCGCGGCAATGTGGGCATCGGTCATGTGCGCTACCCCACGGCGGGCAGCAACAGCGCCTCCGAAGTGCAGCCCTTCTACGTCAATGCGCCCTACGGCATTTGTCTGGCGCACAACGGCAATCTGACCAACGCCGGCGAACTCACGGCGGTGCTGACGCGCGAGGATCGCCGTCATCTGAACACGCGCTCGGACTCCGAAGTGCTGCTGAACGTGTTTGCCTCCGAGTTGCAGCGCGTGGGCACGCTGCGTGTGACGCCGGCGGATATTTTTGCCGCCACCACCGCGGTGTATCGGCGTTGCCGTGGCGCGTTCGCCGTGGTGGCGATGATCATTGGTCATGGCATCCTGGGTTTTCGCGATCCGCATGGGATTCGTCCGCTGGTGCTGGGTCAGCGCCGCAGTGCGCGCGGCATGGAATACATGCTGGCCTCTGAGAGCGTGGCGCTCACGATGCTGTCGTTCGACGTGGTGCGCGATGTTGCGCCCGGCGAGGCGATCTTCATCGACGAACTGGGCCGGCTGCATTCGCAGCAATGCGCAGCGGCCAGTTCGCTTACGCCCTGCATTTTCGAATACGTGTATCTGGCACGCCCGGATTCGATCATCGACAACATCTCGGTGTATCGCGCGCGGATGCGCATGGGCGAGCGTCTGGCCGAGAAATTGAAGCGCGAGCGCCCCGATCACGACATCGACGTGGTGATCCCGATTCCCGACACCAGCCGCACCTGCGCGCTGCAAATGGCGCAGAAGCTGGGCATCAAGTATCGCGAAGGCTTCAACAAGAACCGCTACATCGGCCGCACCTTCATCATGCCGGGCCAGGAGCAGCGGATGCAGACGGTGCGCCGCAAGTTGAACGCCATCGACCTGGAATTTCGCGACAAGAATGTGCTGTTGGTCGATGACTCCATCGTGCGCGGCACCACGTCGGCGCAGATCATTCAATTGGCGCGCGATGCCGGTGCGCGCAAGGTGTACTTCGCCTCCGCTGCGCCGCCGGTGCGCTATCCCAACGTATACGGCATCGACATGCCCGCCGCGTCGGAACTGGTGGCGGCGGGGCGCGATGTCGAAGAGGTGGCGCGTCAGATCGGCGCGGACTGGCTGATCTACCAGGACCTGGAAGACCTGGTGCTCGCGTGCAAACACGACAGCGCGCACCTGGATGATTTCGACACCTCCTGTTTCTCCGGAAACTACGTCACTGGCGACATCACGCCGGAGTACCTCGTGCGTCTGGAAATGGAGCGCAGCGATGGGGCCAGGGCGCGAGCGCTGAGGGCGGTTCGCTGATTCTTTAACGGCAAGGCAAGGAGGCCGAGCGTGACATGCGGCTGTTGCTGATCGTTCAAGACCAGCGTTTCGGTGTGCTGCTGCGCCATCACGTCACCTGTCGATGGCCCACGGTGCAACTGACGGTGCAGAACGTGCGCGATGGCGAGCGGCTGCCGCCGGAATTTCTCGCGCAAGGTTACGACGCCACGCTGCTCGACGAACAGTGGAAGGACGGGCAGGGGTTGTCGTGGCTTGAAGACCTCGCTTCACGGCAGGGTTTTGCGCCGGTGGTGTTCTTCGCCACGAACATTGCCGGTGAACTGGCGCGGCGGGCGCGCATCTTCGGTGCGTTTGCGGTGTTGCCGCGCAGGGGGTTTACCAATGCTGCGTTGCTTGCCGTGCTGGAAGGGGCTTCGGATATGCAGCGCCGCGCGCTGGGCGATTGGCGCTTGACGCCGGAGGCCGAGCGCTCGCGCCGCTTCGGTATGGTGCGTATTCCCGGTTATCGCTGCGTGCGGCGTTTGCCCGGCGGTTCGATGTCGCAGTTGTATGTGGCCGAGAGCGAGAAGGCCGGCTCGTTGCTGGTGGTGAAGGTGAGCCCTTCGATGCACGATGCCTCCGGCGTGGATCAGAGTTTCGAGCGATTCCTGCAGGAGTACGAGATCGCGCACCGGCTGCGCCATCCCAGTATCGCCGGCTGCTATGAACTGGGCGTGGCCGACGATCACGCTTATCTTGCGATGGAGTATTTTCCGGAGGGCGATCTGCGTCATCGCATTCGCGTTGGCGTGTCGCCGAGCGAGGCGCTCGACCTTTCGGCGCAGATTGCCGATGCGCTGGCGGTGATGCACGAGGGCGACACGCTGCACCGTGATCTGAAGCCGGGCAATGTGCTGATGCGCGCCAATGGCCGTATTGCGCTGAGCGACTTTGGTCTTGCCAAGCATGCGGCCATTGCGCTGGAGATCACCGATCCGGGCACGATCTTCGGCACGCCGCACTACATGAGTCCCGAGCAGGGTCATGGAGAACCGCTGGATGGGCGCAGCGATTTGTACAGTCTCGGCGTGATGCTGTATGAAATGCTGGTCGGCGAAAAACCGTTCACCGACAGCAACCCGATGGCTATCATCTACAAACATCGCCATCAGCCCGCGCCGCGCTTGCCGCCATCGGTGGCGGCGTGGCAGGAGATGGTGGATCGGTTGCTCGCCAAGAGTCCCGAAGATCGCTTTGAGTCTGCCGCGCATGCGGCGGCGGCTTTGCGTCGCGCGGCTGAGCGAGCGCGGGCCTTGCGACTGGAGGGGTGAACACATCATGGATGCCGAGTATTGGTTGCAGCGCTGGCGTGAAGACCAGATTGATTTTCACCGCGACTCAGTGATGCCGCTGCTGGAGCAGCACTGGGATGCGCTGGCGTTGCCGGCGGGCAGCCATGTGCTCGTGCCGCTGGCGGGCAAGTCGCTCGACATGCTCTGGCTCGCCGC
>JAITMN010000013.1 GCA_031277355.1 Nevskiaceae bacterium
TGGTGCGTCAGGGCGACAACATCACGCTGGGCATGCCGGGCAATGTGACCTTCGCCACGGATAGCTCGATGATCAACGCGGAGTTTCGGCCCATTCTCGATAACGTCGCGGCGACGATGAGAGAGTTCAATCAGACTGTGATCGAGGTGGCCGGGCATACCGATTCCACCGGCACGCGGGCGTACAACCAGCAGTTGTCGGAGCGGCGCGCGCAGTCGGTGGCCGATCATCTGGTCGCGCAGGGCGTGGCGCGCAATCGCATCATCACAGTGGGTGCGGGCATGGATCATCCGGTGGCGTCGAACAGCACGGTGGAAGGCCGCGCGCAGAATCGGCGCGTGGAAATCACCATCGTGCCGGTGGAGACCAACGCCAGTCGGTGATCGAGCGGGGCGATCGATCAGGCGGCGGGTTCTGCCAACAGATCGTAGGTGTCCGCTGCGGTGACGTTCACGCGCGCGAACTGGCCCGCGCGCAATGGCTTTGACTTCGACACGCGCACCACGCCGTCGATCTCCGGCGCATCGCCTGCGGTGCGTGCGATGGCGTGTTTGCCGTCGATTTCATCCACCAGCACGTCGAGCGTTTGGCCGACTTTGCGTTGCAGCCGCGCGGCGCTGATCGCAGCGGCTTTTTCCATCACGCGCGCATAGCGCTCGTCCATCACATCGGGCGGCACTGCATCGGGCAGATCGTTCGCCGTTGCGCCTTCGACCGGCGAATAGCGAAAGCAGCCGACGCGATCCAGTTGCGCTTCATCCAGCCAGTCCAATAGCTGCTGGAATTCAGCCTCCGTTTCACCGGGAAAGCCGACGATGAAGCTGCTGCGCAATGTGAGCTCGGGCACCTGCGCGCGCCAATCCCTGATTCGCTGCAAGGTGTTCTCCGCATGCGCGGGACGGCGCATCCGCTTCAACACCGAAGCACTGCCATGCTGAAAGGGGATGTCGAGATAAGGCAGCACACGGCCTTCGGCCATCAGCGGCAGCACCGCATCCACATGCGGATACGGATACACATAGTGCATCCGCACCCACACGCCCAAGCTGCCCAGCGCACGCGCCAGATCGATGAAGCGCGTTTCCCATTGCTCGCCGCGCCACTCGGAACGCGCATAGCGCAGGTCCGCGCCATAGGCGCTGGTATCCTGCGAGATCACCAGCAGTTCCTTCGTGCCGGCGGCGACGAGACGTTCGGCCTCGCGCAACACATCGGCCAGTGGCCGGGAGGCGAGGCGGCCACGCAAAGCGGGTATGATGCAAAAGCTGCAACGGTTGTTGCAGCCTTCGGAGATTTTCAGATAGGCGTAGTGACGTGGTGTGAGCCGGATGCCCTGCGGCGGCACGAGGTCCATGAACGGATCGTGCGGTCGCGGCAGATGCCGGTGGATGGCGGCGAGCACCTGATCCGTGGCATGCGGGCCGGTGATGGCCAGCACGCGCGGATGCCTGTCGAGGATGCGCTGCGGATTGGCGCCCAGACAGCCGGTGACGATCACGCGGCCATTGGCGTCGAGCGCTTCGCCGATGGCGTGCAGCGATTCGTCGATGGCGCTGTCGATGAAGCCGCAGGTGTTGACGACGACCAGGTCCGAGCCTTCATAGCTCGGCGCGATCTCGTAGCCACGCACGCGCAGTTGGGTGAGGATGTGTTCGGAATCGACCAGAGCCTTGGGGCAGCCAAGGCTGACGAAACCGACGCGGGGAGCAGGGGATGACATCAGGAGCAATGGTACCCAATGGCCGAACAATTTGATCGCGCTTATTACCAGCGCTTTTATTTCAACCCTCGCACGGCGGTGACGAACCGGGCGGAGATGAACGCCAGGGGGCGGCTGATCGCTGCGTTCGCCGATCATGTCGGGCTGCCGGTGCGCAGCATTCTCGATGCCGGCTGCGGTGTCGGGCTGTTGCGCGCGCCGCTGCGCCGGGCGCTGCCGCGCGCCAGCTACACCGGGCTCGAAGTCAGCCACTATCTGTGTCAGCGCTATGGTTGGATCGAAGGCGGCATTCAGGATTTCACGCGCCGCGCACAGTACGACCTCGTGATCTGCTACGACGTGCTGCAATACCTGAAGGCCGCCGAAACGCAGCGCGCGCTTGCGAATCTGGCGCGCGTGTGTCGCGGGCTGTTGTACTTCGGCGTGCTGACGCGCGAGGATTGGGAGGAGAACTGTGATCAGAGCCGCACCGATCCGGCCGTGAGTCTGCGCGGCGGCGCGTGGTATCGGCGACAATTGTCGAAGCATTTTCGGCACATGGGCGCGGGGTTTTGGCTGCGGCGCGGCTGCCCGGTGACCGTGTGGGAAATGGATACGGCGGGAAGCCGATGAACTTACCCAAGGCGGTGGCCCCGCCACGACACACTTCGCTGGAGCGGGAATTTTTCGCCTCCGTGCCGCCAACGCCGACGCCGCTGTTGCGCCGCGCGGGGTGGCGTGTGTTGCTGTGGCTGGTGGCGTTGCCGCCGGTGGTGTGGCTGCTGCGCAAACGAATTCAAGACAAGGGCAAACGATGAAAGACAACAAGCGTATTCCAGTGACCGTGCTGACCGGCTTTCTCGGATCGGGCAAGACCACGCTGCTGAATCGCATCCTCGCTGAAAACCACGGCAAGCGTATCGCGGTGATCGAGAACGAATACGGTGAAGTGGGCGTGGATCATCAATTGGTGATCGGCGCGGAGGAAGAAATCTTCGAGACCAGCAATGGCTGCATCTGCTGCACCGTGCGCGGTGATCTGATCCGCGTGCTGGGGCAGTTGCTCAAGCGCCGCGACCGTTTCGACTATGTGCTGGTGGAAACCACTGGCATGGCCGATCCGGGTCCGGTGGCGCAGACGTTTTTTCTCGACGATGAGTTGAACGCGCAGTTTGTCGTTGATGCCATCGTCACCGTTGTGGATGCGCTGCACTTCGAGAAGCATCTGGCGACGATGAAGGAACCGGCGGTGCAAGTGGGTTTTGCCGATGTGGTGATCCTGAACAAGACCGATCTGGTGGATACGCAGGCGTTGGCGCGAATCGAGCAGAAAATTCGCGGCATCAATCGTAGCGCGAAGATTTATCGTGCGCAGCAGGCGCAGGTGCCGGTGGAAGTGGTGCTGGGGTTGGGCGCGTTTGATCTGGAACGTGCGCTGGCCTTCGATCAGAAGTTTCTGGAGCCGCAGTATCCGTTCGAGTGGGCGGGAGCTTATCGGCTGCGCAAGGGAGCGAACATCCTGCGCGCGGCGGGGGAGCATGGCGGGCATGAACACGAGCATGGGCATGAACATGAGCATGGGCATGAACATGAGCATGGGCACGGTCATGACCACGGGCACGAACACGATCACGACCATCATCACCACGACGCGCATCACGGCCATTCACACGCCGCGCGGAAAATCGCCGTGCTGCCGATGGCCGAGGCCGACGCCACCGCGCTCGAAGCGCAGATCGAACCTGCCGTGCGCGCCTTTGCAGCAAATGCGCAGTCCGTGCCCAGCGGCGGGCATCTGGCTCCCGGCGTTGCTGCAAGCTGGACGCTCGACATGAGTTGCATGGGCGGCCAATACTGCATCGACGTTCCCGCCGACGGCGCGTATGCATTGTTCATCGAGCACCACCCGGCCGAGTTCGGCATCGCGTTGTCGCAGCCGCCGGCTGCCGAGCGCGCCTTCGCCTCGCATCACCACGACGCCGAAATCGCCTCGGTCGGCATCGACGAACCGCGCGCACTGGATGCGCGCAAGGTGAACGATTGGCTCTCGCATATTCTGCAAGCGCATGGCGAGAACATCCTGCGCATGAAGGGCGTGCTGAACCTGAAGGGTGATGAGCGCCGCTACATCTTCCACGGCGTACACATGATGTTCGATGGAAGGCCGGATCGTCCCTGGGGCGATACGCCGCGCGGCAGCCAGTTGGTGTTCATCGGGCGTAACCTCGATCGCGATGCGCTGCTGGCAGGCTTTTCCTCCTGCATCGCATCCACGTGAGCACCGCGATGCTTGCGCCGCTGAGCGTTACCGCCATCGACGACTTCCCGGTGGACCTGAGCTGGTCCAGCGCCGGCGATGCTTTTGCCGTGGCTGGCGGCGAAGGCGGGCTGTATCGCATCGCGCGTGAGGGCGGCGAGGCCGTGCCGCTTGGCAGACACGAGCCGGGCTTGTTGGCTGTGGCGTGGCAGCCCAAGCGCACAACCATCGCCACTTCAGGGCAGGATGGCAGCGTGCGATGCTGGGATGCGAGCGCTGGCGCAGGCAGTGAGCCGCGCATCGTGCATCGCGGTCGCGGTTGGCCCGCCGGATTGTCGTGGCGCACCGACGGTCAGCGTCTGGCCTTCGCCACGGCGCGCGTGTTGCACGTACTCGATGAGTCGGGCGAGCCGATGACCACACTGGATGCGCATACGGTGAATCTGTCGCATCTGGTGTGGCGCGGTCGCGATGAGATCGTCGCGGCGGGCAATGGCGTGCTGTTCCTCGATCGCATCGATGGCGGCGGACAGGTGCAGCAATTCGCGCTGGAAGGCACGCCGCAAACTTTATCGCTGAGCCCGGATTTGAAAATCATCGTCAGCGGCTTGAGCGACAGCGAAGTGCACTTTCGCTACCTGAACTTGAACCGGCGTTCGCGGATCGCCGGTTACGAGGGCAAGGTGGACCAGACCACCTGGAGCGCGAACAGCCGTCTGCTCGCCACGGCTTCCACCGGCGCCAGCAGCATCATCGTGTGGGATTTCGGCGGCAAAGGCCCCGAAGGCAGCGAGCCCATGCAACTGGACGCGCATCACGAGCGCATCGATGCGCTGGTGTGGCAGCCCGGCGGTCCTCATCTGATTTCCGCCGGCCGCGATTGGAAACTGGCGTTGTGGAAACCAGCGGCGAATTCAACACGGCCATTGGATGTGCGGCGACTGGAAGGCGAACCGGCGTTGGCGCGCTGGTCGCCGGATGGCAAGTGGTTGGCCGTGGCTGAAGTGAGCGGCCGAATCAGTTGTTACGCGCTCAGGACGTGAGACTCGCCGGTGTTGCCGGTTGCCGCGATGGCCGGCAGCCGCACCGAGAACATCGTGTAGCGCGAGGGTTTCGTCGACACCACAATCGTACCGCCGTGGCGCAGCAACAGTTGCCGAAGTTGAGCAACGCTTTGCTGCTCATCCGGCCGCTCATTCAGCCCCTGCGTTGAGAAGCGGCGGCGAAACACCTGACTGACCAGACGCTGCGGGTCCATTGCGGTCAGTTCATCGCAAGTGCCCAAGCCGCTGCGCTCGGCTGCGGTGCGGATGCGCTCCAGATCAAAGCCGCGACCGTCATCGTGTACGCGCATTTCGATGCCTTGCGCGCCGTGATCGATGAACGTGACGGAGATTTTCCCCGTGGCGGGTTTGCCCGCAACGATACGCGCCGAGGGCGCTTCGATGCCGTGATGCACGGCATTGTGCAGCAGCGACGGCAACGTCATCTCAACGAGGCGGTGACAAGACTCCGGCACCAGCGCGATGCCGCGTATGCGCAGCGTGGCGAGCACGTCGCGACGTTTGGCCGTGCGGCGCACCAGATCGGCGCAGTGCTGCTCGCAGATTTCGTACCAGGGCGCGGGTTGCGCGAAGGCTCGCGCGCTTGTGCCGGCGAGCGCGGCGTGGCGCTGCTCATCCAGCGTCAGCGCCGTCGTGACGACCGTTGCAGCGTTGTCCAGCGTCATCGCCAGCGGCAGCAGATCATCGCCGCTGAGTGACTCGGCCTCGTGCAGCTTCGTCAACTGACTGCCCAGATGACTCAGCGGCGTAGTGAGTGCCGGCATCGGCAAGGCTTCGGCGGCCTGCCGCAGCGAGTCGGTCAATGCGAGCAAGCGGCTTATCTTTTCGCGCAGCGCCGATTCACTGCGCGCCGGTTGCCGCAGCCGTGCGCGGAAGGAAGCGATGTCGGTTGTCGCACGCCGCAACAACGTGCGCAGTGCACCGGGTTCGGCGCTCAGCACGGTCAGCGCCAGGCCGTGCGCATCGCGCGCCTGTTCCAGCGCCAGCATCAATGTGCGTCGCGCGGTGGTTTCGGTGATCGACAGCAGCCATGCGCCGGAGGTGTCGCCGGGCAATGCGCGCAACCACAGATCGAAACTGCGCGGCGGTGCGCCGCGTCGCCGCGTGGGGGAGATCAACTCATAGAGCAGCTCCGGCGGCGCATCGGCCTGCGTGCGCAGCGCTTCGATGGCTTGCCTGATGCGGGAGAGGTCATTGCTGCTGAACATCGGCTCCAGCACGGCATCCAGCACATGACCCAACCCCGGCGCTGATTGGCTTGCCGGCAACCACTCGCGCAATTGCGGTTCGTTGTAGATATCGAGGATCACGCCATCGGCCGCTACGCGCAGCCCGACGACGCCGGTGGTGTCCAGCAAGGCGTCGATCAGTGATTGCTCATCGTTGTGCATGGCTTGCGATGCCCCTATGCCGCAGCCAACGTCAGCGCAGCAAGCACCTCGTTGGCGCTGCTGAAGCGATCGTCGCGTGATTTGGCCATCAGTCTGTCGAGTATCCCCTGATAGCGCGCCAGTTCCGCCGGAAGGCTGGGCACCGGCGCATTGACGTGATGTTGCAAGACTTCCACCGCCGAGGCTCCCGTATAAGGTTTGAAGCCCGTCAGCATTTCGTACAGGATGACGCCGAGGCTGTACAAATCACTGCGCTCGTCCAGGTCCATGCCCTGCGCCTGTTCGGGGCTCATGTAGTACGGTGAACCGCGCAGCAAGCCGGCCACGGTGCTGCGTGCGCCGCCATCGAGCGATCTTGCCAGACCAAAGTCGATCAGCACGACGGAGCCATCCTCGCGCAGCATGATGTTCGGCGGCTTCAGATCACGGTGAATGATGCCCGCTGCATGCACCACGGCCAGCGCCGAGGCGATGCGATGCAGATAGTGGATGCTCTCCAACTCGGAGATCGGATTTTGCAGCCGCGCTTTCAGATCGCCGCAGGGGAAGTATTCCATCGCGATGTATTCGCGGCCTTCGTGAACGCCGTAGTCGTAGATATCGACCACCGACGGATGATTCAGCGCGCCAATTGCCGCGTACTCGCGCGAGAATTGCGGCTGCTCGTTCTCGATCATCTGGCTGACTTTCAGCGCGACGTTGTGATTCAGCGCGGCGCTGTGGGCAAGATAAACGGTGGCGCGTTTGGATTCGCCGAGCACTTCCAGCAGTGTGTAGCGGGGAATCAGATCGCGTGGCGCCGATAGCGGCCACACGGCGGGTGCGCGCATGTGCTGCACGCCGCGCACTTCGTCCAGACAAGTCTCAAGGCTCGCGCTCAGCAATTCCGGCGTCAGCAGGTGGCGCGGCAGATAGTCGAGCACGCCCAGACGCAGCGTCTGCACGGCGGTGCGTTCATCGCCGCCTTCGGCAATCACGATCATCGGCGGCGAGCCGGGAAAGTCGCGCAGCCGCGTGAGCCATTCGATGCCGTTGAGTTGATTGGCGTCGACCGCGAAGGACAGCAGCGGCATCACCAGATCGAACGTCGCAGCGCCCTGCGTGGCGAGGCGGTACTCGAAGTCGGCCAGCGTTTCGGTATCCACGATCACATCATTGCGCAGCGCTTCGATGTGATGCTGCAACCACTGGCCGAAGCTCTTGTCGCTCGAAACGATCAGCAGGCGTAGCGGTGAGTGCACGGTAACGATCTCCTTGCCGGGCACTTTACGCAGTCGGCTGGCCCGTACCAACCCTTGCCGGCCAGCGGCTTGCGGAACTGTGATGTGCGTCGCGCGGAACTGTGACGCATGTCGCGCCTGCGCTGCGTCAGTCGCCGGGCGTGAGCATGAAGCGCTGTTCGCGCCAGCGCAGCACTGCGCCATCGACGGTGATCTGCTCGATGCGAACGCCATCGGCGGTGGATTGCCCTTCGCCCAGCTTTTGTCCGTTGAGCAGCACATAACGATTGGCCGGCGCGGCGTCGAAGGCATGCAGCGCCATGTTCAGTGGCGGCAGGCTGATGCCGGACAGGCGCAGGTCTTCGGCGGTGGGCAGGCCGGAGGCGTCGGGCGGCGGCGGCGGGGGTGGTGCTGTGACGGTGGGCTCTGGCGTGGCCTCAAGCGCGGCGGAGGCCACGAGGGTTGAATCCACCGGCGCGATCAGGCGGCCCGTTGGCGGGGGCGATGGCGTTTCGTCGAGGGGCGGCGCGGTGGCCGTGGGTGGCAGCGCAGGCGGCGGCAGTGCAATGGCAGGTTCCGGTCGTGTGGCGGCGGCGATCGGAGCGGGCGGCGGTGCAGCAGGGGGTGGCGCAGGCGCTGGTGCTGGCGTTGCCGGTGTTGCGGTGGCCGGCGGTGTTGCTACCGCTGCCACCGTTGCCGCAGCGGGCGGCGGCGCAGCCACCACCGCCGCATCGCGCGGGGTGCTGCGCATCAACATCACCGCCAGCACGATCAGATTGGCGAGCAAGATCGCCCCGAGCGCGATCACCCACGTCGGCAAGCCGCGACGAGATGGCACGATGCGCGGATTGACCAGCGTGGGCCCGGACTGCCGCGCACGTTCGCTTTCGGATTTCTTCAGTGCGTCGAGGATGAAAGACATTCAGCCTCCGGCGATCTTTGCAGCCAGCAGCGGCGTGCCGGTGGCGGCCAGCGTGGCGTCGAGCAATACCTGCGTTTGAATACCGGCGATGCCATCGGCGGCGAGGCCATGCAGGCTTTGGAACTGCTGCACCAGCGATTTCAGCGCGGCATCGTAGAGGTCACCGGGCGGTGATTCCGGCGGTAATTGCGACCATTGCCGCAAGCGCGCACGCAGGTCGCGCACCGGCTCGCCACTCATGCCCATCGACAGATCGCGCGTATCCAACTGACGCGGCCGCCACAACAGCGTGTAGTGTCCATTCCAGCGCCGTTCCAGTTCTGCCAGCGGCACTTCGCTCGTCTCCCGTCCCACCTGAATTTGCGCGCGGTCCGCATCCAGCCGTTGCAGCACCACCGACCGGTGCGCGCCGTCATCGCCGCTCAGCAGCATGATGGCCGGACGATTGAACTGACGCAGCAGCGCGATGCTGCCGGTGGATTGCTCCAGACATTCCAGCCCCTGACGCAGCGCCTGATCGCAGGGCTGCGCTGCATCGGGCAGATAGCGCGCGGACCACAACATGAACAGGCGATCCCAGGCTGGGCCGTCATCGGCGGAGGCGGTGTTCAACAACGCGGCCAGCGGTGAGGGCGGGGGGATGTCGATGGCAGTGGGCGCGACCGGATCGGGCGGTGCTGCCGCCTCTTCGTTCACGGTATCTTCCGTTACCGTTGCGGTGTTGCCCGATTCGGGTTGGGCTGATTTCTCCTGCCACAACAACGCGCCCACGATCAGCGCACCGGCCACCACCAGCGCCGTAGCGCTGCCCAGCGCCCAGGGCCACCAACCGGCCAGCACGCGGCGGTCGAACACTTCACCGGCGGCGCGGCGCACCATCGCGGCAGAAATTTCGTGTTGATCTTCGGAGTAACCGCCCAGCAGCGCCCGATCACCGATGATGTTCAGCAATCGCGGCACGCCGCCGCCGGTGCGATACAACTCGCGCAACGCGCCGGAGGTGAAGATGTCGGATTTCGCGCCCGCGATGCGCAGCCGATGCTTCACATACGCCGCCGATTCATCGCGCGTCAGCGGTTCCAGGTGATAGCGCCCGGTGATGCGCTGCGCCAACTGCCGCAGATCATTGCGCGCCAGCAGATCGCGCAACTCCGGCTGGCCGATCAGGATGATTTGCAGCAGCTTCTGCGTTTCGGTTTCCAGGTTCGTCAGCATCCGCACCTGTTCGAGCAGTTCCGGCGCAAGGTTCTGCGCTTCATCGACCACCAGCACCACGCGCTTGCCCGCCGCATGGGCGCGCAACAGATAGCGATTGAGAATGTCGACCAGCTCTTTGACGCTGCCCACCGCATCGTCGGGCACCATGATCCCGAGTTCTTCGCAGATCGTCAGCACGAACTCCGCCGCCTGCATCTGCGGGTTCAGGATCAATGCGATTTCGGCGTTGTCGGGCAGCCTTGCCAGCAGCGAGCGGATGATGGTCGTCTTGCCGGTGCCCACTTCGCCGGTGAGTTGAATGAAGCCACCGGCTTCGCTGATGCCGTACACCAGATGCGCGAGCGCCTCCGCGTGACGCTCGCTCAGGAACAGGTAACGCGGATCAGGTGTGATCGCGAAGGGCTTTTCCGCCAGACCGTAGAACGGCAGGTACATGGAACTGGCGGCAAGCGTGGCGAAGTGCGTGCGCGCCTTACGGCGCGACGGTCACGGTGATCTTGTCGGAAATCACCGGCGGATCAAACGGAATGTGCAGCGAATCGCCCAGCACCAATTGCAGCGTGTGCGTGCCCGGCGGCAGCGTCACCGTCGTTTCGGTCTGGCCCTTGCCGAAGTGCAGGTGCGTGGCGTCGTTGGCCAGCGGCACGCTCATGTCTTCGGGAAGGTCTACGTCGACCAGCAGGTGATGATGGCCGGTGTTTTCAAACTGCACGCCGGCCGGTGCAACGCCCATGCCGGAGAGGCCGAACTCCACCTTGAACGGAGAGGCCACCGTTGCGCCATTGGCGGGGCTGATGATGTAGACCTTGGCATCGGCAGGCGCGGCGCTGCGTGGCAATGCGGCGGCGGGCGCAGCAGCAGGCGCAGCGGGTGCTGCGCTGCCGGAGGGTTGGCCGCCGCAGGCCGCAAGCAGCAGCGAGGAAACAGTCAGCGCGGTGAGTTTGTACAGCATGGCTTCAACAGACCTCATTCTTTATCGTTAATGATGCGGCGTCCCGGCCGGCAGTTGCTCCGGTGCAAAGTCGTCAACATTGATGATGTGCATGATCCTGCGATCGTAGTCCAACAGCAAATCGGCTTCGGCAGCCGACAAAATGCCCAGTTCCCGGCCTTGGGCGATTTGCCCCGGCGCGTCGAGCGCCGTGACGCGGCCGGTTTTCACGCCTTCCACGCGCAATCGCCGGTCCAGCGGTTCGGCCAACGGCGCCAGCGCCAGCGCTTCGCCCAACTCGCGCAGGGGATTGTCCGCGCCGCTGCGGAAGGTGTGACGGCACAGCCGTTCGCGCACCTCGCCGGTGGTCATCGCCAGTTCAGCCAGCGTTGCGCCGAGTCTGTCGCTGGGGGCGAAGTAGGTGCGTCCGCGCGGGAAGATCAACGCGCGCATCAGCGCGGCCAGCAGCCGGTTCGGGAAATTGCGCAGAAAATCGTGCAACTGTTCCTGCGCGCGATAGAGCAGATGACGGCAGGCCCATTCCACCACGGGCTGATCGGCCTTCGGACTGCCGCCGTCGTGGTGATGCTTGAGCACCATCGAGGCCAGATACAGATACGACAGCACATCGCCCAGCCGCGCCGACAGGTTTTCTTTCTTCTTCAGGTAACCGCCCAGCGACAGCATCGCAACGTCAGTGGCAAACGCAAACGAAGCCGAGAAGCGCTCGATGTGCTGGTAGTAGCGGCGCACCGGCCCCTTCACCGGCGCGCGTTCAAAGCGCGCCAGCGTCAGTGCCATCACCAGCGAGCGCACCGCGTTGGAGATTGCAAAACCGATGTGACCAAACAGCGCGCGGTCGAAGTCTCGCGCGCTGCGTTGCCCTTCCGGGTTGCGCGCAGCCTGCATTTCTTTCAGCACGAAGGGATGGCAGCGGATCGCGCCCTGACCGAAGATCATCAGATTGCGCGTCAGGATGTTCGCCCCTTCCACGGTAATCGCAATCGGCACGGCCTGGTAACTGCGCGCCAGATAATTGCGCGGCCCGAGCATCACGCCCTTGCCGCCTTGCACGTCCATCGCATCGTTGGCGACTTGCCGCCCCATTTCGGTGACGTGATACTTGAGAATCGCCGCTGGCACGGCGGGGCGCTCGCCTGCATCAATCGCGCCGGTGGTCACGGCGCGCGCTGCATCCATGATGTAGGTGAGGCCCAACATTCGCGCCACCACTCGTTCCACGCCTTCGAACTTGCCCACCGGCAGCGCAAATTGCTTGCGGATGCGCGCATACGCGCCGGTGGCCCACAGCGCGGCGGTGGCTCCGCCGGTGGAACTGGAAGGCAGCGAAATGCAGCGGCCCACCGACAATTGTTCGATCAGCATGCGCCAGCCGCGACCGGCCATTGCGGTGCCGCCGATGATCGCGGTGATGGGCACGAATACATCGCGTCCCTGAATCGGTCCGTTCTGAAAGGGAATGTTCAGCGGAAAGTGACGGCGTCCGATCGTGATCCCCGGCGTGTTACGCGGCAGTAGCGCGCAGGTGATGCCGATGTCCTCCTCGCCGCCGAGCAGACGTTCGGGATCGAACATACGAAACGCCAACCCGATCACCGTGGCAATCGGCGCCAGCGTGATGTAGCGCTTGGAGAAGTTCAGCTTCAGGCCAATCACTTCGCGGCCTTCGTACATGCCCTTGCACACGATGCCGGTGTCGCTGATCGCGGCGGCATCGGAACCCACTGTCGGACTCGTCAGCGCGAAGCAGGGAATTTCCTCGCCGCGCGCCAGTCGCGGCAGCCAGTAGTCTTTTTGTTCTTCGGTGCCGTAGTGCAGCAGCAGTTCGCCGGGGCCCAGAGAATTCGGCACTGCAACGGTGGAGCCCAGCACGATGCTGCGTCCGCCCAATTTGGTGAGCACCGAAGACTGCGCATAAGTGCCCAGTTCCAATCCGCCATAGCGCTTCGGGATGATCATGCCGAAGAAGCCTTCGCGTTTGATGTAGTCCCAGGCCTGCGGCGGCAGATCGGCGCGATGATGTGTGACGTCGAAATCCTCCACCATCGCGCACAGGGTTTCGCAGGGGCCATCGAGAAAGGCCTGCTCTTCGGCCGAAAGTTGCGCCGGGCGCGTGTTCAGCAGCTTGCGCCAGTCCGGTTTGCCGGTGAACAGTTCGCCATCCCACCACACCGTGCCGGCTTCCAGCGCATCGCGCTCGGTGGCCGACATCGTCGGCAGCATGCGCAGATAGGTTTTGAGGAAGGGCCGCGAGATCAGCGAGCGCCGCAGCGGGCGGATGTTGAACAGCCAGGTCAGCACCAGCATCAACAGCAGCAGCCCCTTCCACAGCCCTGCCGGTTCGCCCAGAAAGGTGTACACGCCCAGCAGCAA
>JAITMN010000049.1 GCA_031277355.1 Nevskiaceae bacterium
ACCGCGCGCATACACCGGCTGAATTTGATCACGCCATCCATTGTGTTCTGCAGTCCGCTTCTTTCGCTGTTATCCGGTGGAAGTTTTTCTATCTGTTCCATCACCGATGAATTCATGCGTTCCATGGCCTCCAGGCTGGATTTGAATTCCGCCGGGTCTTCTTTCCAATCCATTTTCATGCGCTCATAGGGTTCCATCGCAGCGCGATCGGTCGTGGCGGGGTCTTCATCGGCCACGCAGCCAGACGCCTGAGCAGAAGACTCTGCCCCCTGCCCCAACGGCCTGCGCCGGTATTGCGCCGACTCCCTGGGGAAAATTTCCGCCTTGAGCGTATCGCTTTCTTCGACGTGGGTGAAAGTTACGCCCGGCATCAATTCGAGCTTCCCGCTTTTCAGATCAAGCGAGACTCCTGCTCCGGGTTTGCCGTCGCTTGCGATCAGGCAAAATTTGTTTCCATCCACCGCGATCGTGAAAGTGTCTTGCGCGTTGGCGACGTTCTCCCATTGGCCGATGTACCGGGAGTCTGCGCCGGCATGAGCGGCAAATGATGCGGTGACCATGAGTGTGCAGAAAATCCGGAACACGGATACCTCAAGGGCTGAAGCGATAGTGCCCGGTAATGGGGTAGCTGAACAAACCCTCTTCCTCGCGCACGCCACTGCCGATATTGTGGATCACCAGAGGAACGCCGTCTGCCGATTTGCGATCCGAAACAATGCCGATATGCGGCAAATTTCCGGGCAGCATTTGAGTAACCAGATCGCCCGGCTGATAGATGGCCGGATTGGCCGCAGTCGGCAGGCTTTGCCCCGTGCGCTTGAAAAAGACCTGCAAATTCGGCACGCGGCGATGGTCGATGTTGACGTCCGTCTGGCGCAGCCCCCAAATACCGGGATAAACGGAGAAGTGCGCGCGCATGTCGGCATTGACGGCTTGCTGCAAGTCGAAGCCGTGCGCCACCCGATACGCGCGAATGATCACATCGGTACAGACGCCGCGGTCGGCCGGCACGTCGCCACCGGGAAAACCCAGCCGGACATAGGCCGGGTCGTAGGTCACGGTGACGCCGACCTGCGCGCGGGCGGCCGTGACCAGCGAAGGGACTGGCGCGGCCAGCGCCTGCGCCCAAATCAGCACGGCGCCAAGCGCCAGCAGCCAGTTTGTCTTGTTTCGCATCGGCTTCATTTCAAGCGTCCTGAACCAAATGCCCAACACACTGCCAGTCTGACGGATATGAGCTGAACTTCAAGTCCGCTCGGAAGGATTTTCCGGGCTTTGTGCGCCTTTCAGCCGCCGTCATACTGTCAGCCAATTTCCAGATGGACTCTAGTAATATACCCGCCCCCCGCGAGGGCCCTGAAAGCAACGACAATGTTTATCGATACGCGACGAGTGGACCAGGGAAGCGTCGTCAATTGCAGCGTCTGTATCGTCGGCGGCGGCATAGCGGGTATTACGCTGGCCATGTCACTCGACAAACAGAATATCGATGTCGTGCTGCTGGAAAGCGGCGGCTTCTCCTCCGACGAGGGTTCGCGCGACCTGTATCGGGGCGAGGCGGTGGGGGAATACCCCTATAGCTTTGCTGATGGTTGCCGTAGCCGTTTCCTGGGCGGAAGCAGCAATTGCTGGGGCGGCTGGTGCCGTCCGCTCGATCCATGGGATTTTCAGAAGCGTGATTGGGTCGCGCATAGCGGCTGGCCCTTTGGCCTTGACGAACTGTTGCCCTATTACGATCGCACGCATGCGTTGCTGCAACTCGGGCCGAACAATTTTGATCCCGAATTCTGGGAACGCTCGATAAACCGGCCCGATGTGCGGCGCACGCCGCTGGTTTCCGGCAAGGTGCGCGACACCATTTCGCAGTTCAGTCCGCCGGTGCGCTTCGGCAAGACGTATCGCCAGACATTGCAACGCTCGCAACACATCCGCGTCTATCTGCATGCCAATGCCACGGCCGTCGACACGGATCAATCGGCGCAATCGGTTACGCGCGTGCAGGTTGCCACGCTTTCCGGAATACGCATGGAAGTAAGGGCGGCGCACTATGTGCTGGCGACCGGCGGTATCGAAAACGCCAGACTGATGTTGGCCTCGAACACGGTGCAGCCAAATGGGCTGGGCAACGACAACGACCTGGTCGGGCGCTTCTTCATGGACCACCCGCGCCTGCTCGCGGGGAACATTCGCTTTTCCAGACAGTGGTCGCGCAACAAGTTGTCAGACGTGAAATACCACTACATGAATGCGTCGGTCGCCGCACATGGAGTGCATGTCGCGCACCAATTTGCACTGACGCCGGAAGTATTGGAACAAGAGCGGCTGCTCAATGCGCGGGTGTGGTTCTGGTCCATCTTTCCCGGTGAAGGCAGCCAGGGTGCGCAGGCGCTGCTGCGGATCAAGCAGGCGTTGCTGAAGAAGCATCAGGACGACTGGAGTCTGCCCGCAGATATTCGATCCATGGTTCTGCATCCGATCGACACGCTGGGTTATGGCTATACGCGCCTGTTCCGGCCGCGCTGGCTGATACAGGGCGTGAAATTCCAGATCATCGTGGAGCCGGAGCCGAACCCGGACAGCCGCGTCACGTTGTCGCCCACGCAGACAGACAGCCTTGGCATGAAACGCGTGCGAGTAGAGTGGCGTCTGACGCCGCGTGTACAGCGCACGTTCGACCGCACGCTTGCGATTCTGGCCGACGACATGCGCCGCAGCGGTGTCGCGGAGGTTGAACTCGACGCGCCGATCGAGGGCCAGAAATGGCCCGCCAGCCTGGAAGGAACGTGGCATCACATCGGCACCACGCGCATGCATGATTCCCCCAGGCAAGGCGTGGTGGACCGCCATTGCAAAGTGCATGGCATCTCCAATCTGTATGTCGCGGGAAGCTCCGTATTCCCCACGGCTGGCGCGAACTTTCCGACCATCACGCTGTCTGCGCTGGCGCTCCGTCTTTCGGATTTTCTGGTTCACCAGATACGCGGGCAAGCGTGACGGTGTTCAGGTAGACGCGACCAAAAATTCCTCTGAATCCCTGGGCGGACGCAAGCCGTCTGTTCTGTTTTGGAAATACCGCTGCGCCAGCGCGAGCGCCGAAACATGCTCGACTTTCCTGAAGCCTGCATCCCGAGCCATCGACAGAATTTGCTCCGGCATGAAGAAACTGAGCCACGGAGTTCCACTTGCCTTCGCGCCCTGCGCTGCTTTCTCGACGCCGAAACGAATTTCCGGATCAGTCCGCTCGATGGGGAGCAGGAAAGTCATCGCCAATGTTGAGCCGCTCTTGAGCCTCGCCACTTGCCGCAACGTGGCCGCTACCGCCTCCTGGGTCAAATACATGCTGACGCCCGTGGAGGCAACTATCGCAGGGCGTTCGGGATTGAAGTCTGCGGCACATAACTTTTTCCACCACGATTCGTTGGCTTCAAAATCAACCGGAACAAGGTGCAGGAAAGGGGCGATTCCAAAACCCGACTCCACGAGGCGTCGGCGCTTCCACTCCTGCTGTTCCGGTTGGTCTATCTCGAACACTTGAAGCTTCGAGCAAAGCTCCGGCCTTCTCTGCGCAAAGGTGTCGAGTCCGGCTCCAAGAATCACGTATTGCGTGATTCCGGCTGCGATGCGTTCCAGAACCAGGTCTTCCACAAATCGGGCGCGAGCCACAATCGAGGCGCGAAAGGGGCGCGTAAATGCACTCATGTCCGGTTGGTTTTGCCAGCCGTCCTCCGGGGCTGCCAGCTTCAACCCAACGATGTCCTCAAGCACATGAGGGGCGGCATCCACTTGCGCATGCAGGGCACGCCACAAGGCGGTTCGTATCGCGGTGTTGTCCGGTTGAGCCGATGGTGCGCTGGACATGGGATGAGCTCTCGATGAGCGACGGGTCGCCTCACTGCCGCCGCGCCACTTCGATGCGCCGCGACACCGTGCGCGCGAAGACATCCGGGCGATACATGTCTTCGGCGACGACGCCGGGCATCGTGAAGGTGCCCGGCGTCACCGCGCGCACCAGGTAGGCCACGGTGTAGGACTTGCGATCACGCAGATCGAGCGCGGCGACGAAGCGGTCATCGCGCGCTTCGGCGATTTTCAGTTCGGCCAATTCACCCAGGAAACGATAGGGGCCGTTAGGGCCGGCATCTTCGGGGCGCAGCACGGCTTCGATTTCAAATCCTGCGGGTAGCAGATCGGCGATGACCAGCGGCGTGGTGCGCGCTTCTTCGGCTTGCGCAGTGATTTGAATGACGATGCGATCACCCTGGCGAAAGGAAGTGGCGTTGATGCGATCACCGTCCGGTGTCCAAAGCTGCTTGCCCGCGATCACCCCTTCGGAGGCAGGCGCAGGAGCCGACGCCGGCGAGCCGCGCGCAATGCTGGTCACCCAGAGTTGCCCTGCGCCATTGTTGGTGAACGATGGCGGCGTTTGCGTTTGCGCCGCGCTCAAACGGAACACGCGCCCCGGCGTGACGACGTCGGCCTGACCGGCAACACTCACATTCACCTGATTCTGATCGCTGGACAACGCATTGGCCGCCAGCAACAGAAACGCTTTTTCCTGCGTGGTCAAACGATCCGGCTCGGGCAGGTTTTGCGCTACACGATCCGCCAGACGCGCAACCGCCTCGCTTTGTTTGGCCTCCGCTGCCAGCGCGAGCACACCGGCCAGGTCGCGGCGCGTGGTCTGGTAGTAGTCGCCCACATTCGTATAACCGATGGCCTGCTCGGCCTGATTGAAGGCCGAACCGGCGCGGGCGTTGTCGCCGATCATGTAGAGGCCGGCGGCAATCTGCGCACGCGCCAAGGGGCTCGGAATACGCCTCAGGCGATCATCATGCAGATAACGCAGACGCGATTTGTCCATGCGTCCGGCTTTGGCGAGCACATAGGCGGCGTAGGCAATCGAGCGATCCAGCAGCAATTGCCGCGTGTCGGGGTTCCAGTTGCTGGTGTAGACGTCAAAGTCATAACTGGTGGAATAGGTGGATTCGCGCACCGCGAATGCCTCCAGCGCGTCATAGGCTTTATCAAGCGCGGCGTCGGGCACCACATAGCCTGCCGCTTTTGCGCGCGCGAGAAAATCGGTGACGTAAGCGCCCAGCCACGGTGTTGAGCCGCCATCACCGATGCGCCAGTAACCGAAGACGCCATCGGCGGCCTGACGATTCAGCAACGTGGAGATGGCGTCCTGCACCTGCGCACGGATATCGCCCTCCGGCTTGCGACCGGCCAGCGCAGCCATCTGCGCCGCATACAGCAACGGCATCGCGCGGCTGGTGATCTGCTCGGTGCAACCATAGGGATAGCGTTCCAGCGAGTCGTACAGCGCTGCGGCGTCCATCGGAATCGGCGAGAAGGAAACCTGCACGACGCCGGAGCCTGCAACGAAGGCAGCCAGCGAATCGGCTGCGGGTGTGAAGCGCTGTCCGGGCGGCACAATGGCTCGCTGCACACGCGAAGCGGGCATCCACGCCGAGCGCGTTTGGATCGGATAGGAGCGCGAGATGTTGTAGCCGCCGGGGCCGGTCACGTTCAATGCAATCGTCGAGATGCCTTCGGCGGTCGAAGTCAGCGTAGCGGCAAGATCACTGCGCTGGCCGCGATCAACGTTCGCCGCCAGGTTGCCAGTGGTGGCGCGCACCGGCGCGCCGGCGTTGAGCGTGGCGCGATAGTTGCCATTGGCGCCTTCAACATTGTCCAGCGTCAACGTGGCCGCCGCCTCATCGCCCGGCGCGAGAAATCGCGGCAGAATCATCTCGGCGGGAACCTGATCGCGAACCGTAACGGGCTTGCCCACCGAACCCACACCGGAGGCAGACCACGCAATCGCCATCAATCGCAGCTGGCCGTTGAATTCGGGCAGGTCGAAACTGACCGTGGCCTTGCCATTGCGCAATTGCACCGGCGCGGAGAACAGCGCCACCGACTTCGTGGGCACAACGGTCAGACCCGCGCCGCCGATCTGATCGCCGCCGCTGCGAATCGTGCCGGCCGTGCCCATGTTCGGATCAAGCAGTCGGCCATAGTCATCGCGCAGCGCAACGCCCAGACGACGCTTGCCGAAAAAATACTTCGCCGGATCGGGCGTCTGAAAATCGGTGAGCAGCAAGATGCCTTCATCGACCGCCGCGACGGTGACATAGGCATCCTCACGCGGACCCGTTGCGCTGACCTCCACCGTCATCTTCGTCAACGGCCGCTGCACGTCGGGCGTGCTCAGCGCAAGATCGAATGTGCGCGGCGCCACATCCACCGCGATATGCGCAACACCCACCGCGCGGCGCGGCTTGGGCTGCGTCACCGCATCGCGCGGCGTATACACATTGGCCATCACATACACGCCCGCGCCCCACTCCTTCGTTACCGGCAGGCTGATCTTCGTCGGCGTTTCGGCCTTCACCGACAGCGTGCGCGTGGCGATCACATTCTCGGAAGCCACGACGATTTCTGCTTCGCCCGCATACGGCGGCAGAATCGTCACTTCCACATTCTTGCCGACGGCGGGCAGCGAGTCGGGAATCTCCACGCGCACGCGGTCCGGCGCTTCCACGCCATCGCTGCCCTGACTGCCCCAGCCGGAATAAAAACCATAGGAGGCTTCCGCGCCGGTGTCGTCGGCGAGCATCAATTCGTAGTCGCCCCAATCCAGTCTTCGCGATGTGGTGACTGCGGCGCGCTCACCGGCGGCGCTGCGCGCGACACCTTGCTCGATGTCAACGACATTGCGCGAGCGCCGCCACTGCCATTGCCCGCCTTCGGCGCGATACCAATCGTATTTCCAGTCGATGCGTACCAGACGCCAGTTGATCTGCGCGGCTTGCAGCGCACCGAGACGATCCACCGCCGCAACTTCAAACGCCGCCTGCGCACCCAACGGCAGCGAGCCATCGCTGAAGCCGGGCTTGATGCCCAGGTATCCCGCAACAGGCCGATAGGCAATGCGCACATCATCGCGCACGGCGCGTCCGCCCGGCTCCACCGCCGACACCACGGTGCGCAAACGCAGCGGGCGCGTGGACATCGTGTTCTCGGCATCGGCAGGATCGAGCCGCAGACTCGCGCGGCCGGTTCCATCGGTGGTGGCCTCATCCAGTTCAAACGTCGTTTCGCGGAATTCCTCGTCGTGATTGCCGAAGGAAAAACCCTGCAATGCGGGAAAGGGATTCGGGTCGGTTTCAACGCGCGTGTTGCCTTCAACGGGCAGGCCCGCGCCGGGCGCGCCGTAGAGAAAGCGCACGTTCACGTCGATGGCGCGTGCCTCATCGTCGCTCATCGGCGTATCGGTATCGGCCTGCACGTCAAGCGCAATGCGCTGCGGCACGAAGTCTTCAACGGAGATGTTCTGCAAGCCCACCACGCCCAAGCCATCCAGTTCCGTGGCGATGCGCCACTGCCCGCGCGCAGCGGCCTGCGGCACGGTGAATGACCAGTTCACGCCACCGGCCTGCTCGGCTTTCTCGAAGCGATGACGTCCGGCTTCAAGACCATTGGGACCATAGACGATCAACGCACCGGCGCGATTGGCGATGGCATTGGCGGCGGCATCACGAATCAGCGTCGTGATCTGCACCACTTCGCCCGGACGATACACGCCGCGCTCGGTATAGATCAGCGCATCGACGTCGCGCGCGGGCGAGCGTCCGCCGATGTCGCGCTCGGTGAGATCGACCGGCGAGCGTTCCAGATCGAGGATGGCAAAATCGCCATCGTTGGCATAGGCCATCAGCAGTCGCGGCGCGAGCGCGTCTTCACCATGCGTGATCGGGCCGGAGAATTTCACATGACCGTTGCCATCGCTTTCACCGCGCGCCAGAATTTCGTTGTTGCGCGCGATCAATTCCAGCTTCACGCCGCGTGCAGGCTTGGCCGTTTGAATCGAACGCACCGTTGCCGACATGCCATCGTTGCCGGTGAACGTGGTCAACGCCAGATCGGTGATGATGAGCCAGCGCTTGGCGCGCGCGGCATCATCGGGCACCTTGCCTGCCGCATTGATCTGATCCAGTTCCACGAAGTACGCGCCCGGCTGCAATCGCGCAATGGCGGTGGCAATGGGGAAAACCGTGGTAGTGGGCGTGTTGGGCGAACCCGGCGTATCAATCTCGCCCTTCCATATCGGTTCGGCCAGACCATAGGCGTCGGAGTTGTAGCCCATGTAGCCATAGCCGCCCTGCGCATGAGAGTAACCGGCGGTGATGGTGCGAAAGGCCAGCGCACGATCCGTGACGCGCGACACCGTGATGTGAACTTTATCGACGTTCACCGTTTCCAGCGCAAGGCCATCGGCCTCCACGCGCGGCAGGATCACGCCATCGCCCTTGAAACCCACATAGGCGGGGCGATCCTCGGCATCCAGCACAATGGTTTCATCTCTGGCCAACAGTTGATTGTCGAGCGAGGGCAGGCCCGAACGCAGCGTGAGCTGCCGCTGCTGCGCGAAGGTGAGCCCGCCAATGCACAGCGTTGCGCCCTCCACCGACAGCGCAATCGGCGTGGCCGGTTCCACGGTGACATAGGGCGTGTAATCGCGCTGCGGATCGAGCGTGGTGGAGAAACTCAAACACGCGCGCGGCAGCGCTTGCGACACGTCGAGCTCATAGCGCACGAAGGCGAACTGCGCCGGCTCAGCCTCGGCGGGCAGCGTTGCGCGCCGCGTCGGGGCTTCACGCACTTCCAGACGCGGGCCGAGTTCTTCGCCGGCCACCGTTGTCGCTTCGGGCGCAGGTCCGTCGCCGGCGCTTCCACAGGCCGTCAACAACGCCGCTGCTGCAATGGCGGTGATGCCGAGCATCGCCGCGCGCCAGGTTCTGTTTGTCACCAGGATGTCTCCCTTGATATTGCGATGCGGCCTTTCCGTGGGCGCAGGAGTTGCCATTGATCTGGGGCCATATTGTAGCGATGATCGGTTGCCGCCGAACCGAAACTGACCCACTATTTGCCGCATCGCCCACTTGCCGGTAAGTGCTCAAAAAATGCGGTTTCTTCCCCCCTCAGCCGCCTGTGCCGCGTTCGCGCTGGCCGCTGCGCTATGCGCCGCCGCGCCGGTCTGGCCCGCAGAAGCCGCCGCCCCGCAACGCCGCTACGACCCCAACATCGAGTTGCCCGACAGCGATGGGCGCAATCTGGTGCTGCGCTCCTGTACGATGTGCCATGAACTGCGGGGTCTGGCGGCATACAAAGGCTATTGGGGCCTGAAACAATGGAAACAGATGGTCGAAGACATGGTGAAGAATGGCGCCGTGCTCTCGCCCGCCGAGCAGGATATCGTTGCGGCCTATCTGACGCGGCACTTTGGACCAAGTTGAACGGTGAAGTCGGCATACAGCGGAGAATGAAATCATGCAAATCGTTGAACGCCTGAGCGCCATTGCACTGCCCTGCCTCGCGGCGGCGCTGACACTGCAAACCTCTGCGGCGCTGGCCCAACAGGCCCGCATCGTGCAGACCAACTCCCAGAGCGACACGATAAGCCTGATCGACCCGGCCACGCAGCGCGTGGTGGCAGAGGTCAAGGGCGTGCCGGTGAATCATGGCGCGGCGGCTGCGCCGGATGGTTCGCGGCTGTATTTCAGCAGCGAGGCCAAGACCACTCTGGATGTGGTGGATGGCAAGACGCTGCGCATCATCAAGGAAATCCCGCTGAGCGCGCGCCCGAACAACATCACCATCGGCAAGGATGGCCGCTTCGTGTATGTGGGCATCATGCAGGGCAAGGGCGGCATCGACGTGATCGACACGCGCACGCTGGAAAACGCCGCGCACATCGACACCGCTTCGCGCGTGCACAATGTCTACGTCACGCCCGATGGCAAGTACGTGGTGGCCGGCGCGTTCGGCGGCGACAACAATCTGCGCGTGTACGACACCGCCACGCGGCAATTGGCCTTCTCGCTGTATCCGCCGCGCAATCCGGCGGGCGGCGATGCGATGGACGGCATCCGCCCGGTAACCATCGACGCCAAGCCCGATGGCTCCACGCGCAATCTGTACGTGCAGCTTTCCGACTTCCACGGCTTCACCGTGGTGGACTTCGCCACCGGCAAAGAGGTCAAGCGTGTGGAACTGCCGCAGGTGCCGCCCGATCAGCGCGTGCCCGAAGGCACCTACAATCGCGCGCCTTCGCATGGCATCGGCGTAACGCCCGATCAAACCTCGCTGTGGGTGTGCAGCCGCCTGAACGGCCACGTTTATGGCTACTCGCTGCCCGACCTGAAACTGATCGCCTCGATTCCGGTGGGCGATCATCCGGACTGGATCACGTTCAGCCCCGATGGGCGATTCGCCTATGCGGCCAATGGCGGCAGCGACAATGTGTCGGTGATCGACATCGCGGCGCGCAAGGAACTCACGCGCATCCCGGTGGGCAAAGCGCCCAAGCGCAATATCACCGCGATTTTGCCCCCCTAAACAACAGGCATTCACCCGTCGCTTCCCGGCATCACCTTGCCCACCGTTTCGGGCGGCAGTAGTGTGCCGGCTCCAAAACCTGAAGTACGCATGACAACCGCTAGTCACGCTTCGGCAAACCGGCCGTTTCACGCCTATTCCGCCCGCTTCTACCGGCATGATCTGCAGGCGGTTCGGGCCGTCAGCGTATTGCTGATCATGATCTATCACATCTGGCTCGGAAAGGTGTCCGGCGGCGTCGACGCCTTCTTCGTCATCTCCGGCTTCCTGATGGGCAGCGTCCTGCTGCAAACCGCCGCGACCCAGGGCGCCGTCAGCGCGTGGCAGTTCTGGAAAAAGCTGCTGGTCCGAATACTCCCGGCGGCCTATTTCGTTTTGTTTTGTTCCGTGGTGTTGACGTTGGCGTTCATTCCGCCACCCATGTGGAAATTCGGCGTGCTCGAACTGATTGCCAGCAGCCTCTTCATCGAGAACTGGGAATTGGTGCGCACGGCCACCAACTACCTCGCGCGCGAAAACCCGCCCAGTCAATTTCAGCAATATTGGGCCCTCGCGGTGCAAATGCAGACCTATGTGCTGCTGCCGATATTGATGCTGTGTTCCACCTGGCTCGCCGCACGCAGCCGCCGCCACGGCATGCTCGTTGCCGCGCTGCCCGTCGCGGCCTTGGCGCTGCTCTCGCTGGCCTGGTCGATATACGCCACGCATCGCAGCCCCGACACCGCCTACTTCAGCACATTGACCCGCCTTTGGGAGCCCTTGGCGGGCGTGCTGGCCGCCTTCGCCTACCCGGCCATCAAACTCAACAATCGGCGCATCGCCAACGCGCTCTATGCGTTCGCATTTGCCGGATTTGTCGTGTTTGGCCTGATCGTTCCATCGAGCATTCACTTCCCCGGCTGGATCGCCACGATTCCGGTCATGCTCACGCTGATCCTCATTCTGTGTGGTGACCGGCGGGAAGGCTGGCTCGCGATACCGGCATTCAGCGCCGCAGGCAATCTGTCGTTCACATTGTATCTGTGGCATTGGCCGATACTGGTTGTCACCCATTACCTGCTGGGGACCACCGCGCTGGGCGTCGGCCCCGGCCTCACCGTCATCGCGCTGGCGTTGATCGCCGCCTGGTTCACGAATCGTTACATCGAGCGCTCGTCCCCGCGCGTATTGCCGCTGGCCGCCGCCTGCGCAGCGATGCTGGCGCTGGGCATCGGGGCGCAAAAAACCTTGGGCGTGCTCGCCAGCAGCCAGCCTGCGGCGGTTCATCCGCTGACACCGCTGTCCCAAACGCAAAACAGCGTGAACATCCCGTTTCGCACCTTCGTCACGTCAAACTATGACCGTCCTTACGCCATCAGCAATTGTCTGGGCACGGTCTGCGAGTTTGGCAATCCCGATGCGGCGCATACCGTCGTGCTGCTGGGCAGTTCGCATGCCGCTCACTGGCAGCCGGCATTCGAATGGATGGCGCAACAACGCGGATTCCATCTGGTCACGGTGCTCTCGCACGCGAATGAACTGGCCGAGATCGACCGGATTCACCCCGAGCTGGTCATCACCACCGCCACCTCGACGATAGGAGGGGGCGAGAACGTTGCGCAAAGCAGCCCGGCGCTGTGGTCGGCGCTGGCGCAACGCGGGATCAAAATCCTGGCGCTGAGAGACACGCCGCGATTCACGCAGCATCAAAATGCCTGCGTGTGGAAACACCGCGATGACGCGGCCCCTTGCGCCATCGCGCGCGACACGGTGTTCGCCGCGCAATTTCCCGCCAAACCGTTCGAACAGCGCATACCCAACCTGCAGGCCGTTGATCTCACCGATCTGGTCTGCGACGCGCGCTCATGCCCCGCCGTGCACGACGACATATTGATCTACTACGACACGCATCACTTCAGCAATTCATACATGAAGCACGTTGCGGCAACCGCGTTGCAAATGATCGATGCGCAGGCACCGGGCTTGCTGCCATGAATCGCGCATCCCTCGCGCGCTCGCCGTTCACTCAAAACGCGGACGAATGTATCGCACCGGGTTCCCGCCATAGATCGAATTCTCGCGGGTGCTCTTGTGAACCACGGACCCCGGGGTTATCACGCCGTTCCTGCCGATCACCACGCCTTTTTGCACAATGCAGCGCGCGCAAATCCATGCGCCATCTTCGATCACCACCGGATCGACGCGAAGGTCCATGTTGGTGGCCACTTCGTGGGAGCCCGTGGTGATGAAGGTGTGTTGCGAAACGCAGACATCCGCGCCGATGGTCAGTTGCGCCTGGTTGTACAACCACACGCCATCGCCAATCCAGCAGCGATCTCCCACGGCCAATTTCCAGGGAAATTTCACGCGAAAAGGATGCGGGCAGCGAACACCGCGCCCAATGCGCGCGCCGAACAATCGAAGCAGAAAAACCCGCACGCCGGAGACAGGCAGCAACGCGTTGTTGATCACCGCCCATTCGATCAGTATCCACAGCGCTTCGGTGAGCCGCCCGCGTCCGCGCTGGAAGTTGCCCTTTCCTGCCTTCGACAGATTTATCGCGACGTGTTCATCATTCATGTCGGCATCAGTCCCTTCACGCAATTGAACCGGCTACAATCGATTATTACGCAAAGAGGTCGCACACTGATATGACGAAGAAGGCCCTCATCACCGGCGTCACGGGCCAGGATGGCTCCTATCTGGCCGAATTTCTGCTCGCCAAGGGCTATGAAGTGCATGGCATCAAGCGCCGCGCATCTTCATTCAATACCGATCGCATCGATCATCTGTATCAAGACCCGCACGAACAGGGCATACACATGCGCCTGCACTATGGCGATCTGACCGACGCCACCAACCTGATTCGCATCGTGCAGCAGGTGCAGCCCGATGAAATCTACAACCTTGCCGCGCAAAGCCACGTGGCGGTGTCGTTCGAAACACCCGAATACACGGCAAACTCCGACGCGCTGGGCACACTGCGCCTGTTGGAGGCGATCCGCATTCTCGGCCTGACCGGCAAGACCCGCTTCTACCAAGCCTCCACCTCCGAGATGTTCGGGCTGGTGCAGGAGATTCCGCAGCGGGAAACCACGCCCTTTTATCCGCGCTCGCCCTACGGCGCCGCGAAGGTTTACGCGCACTGGATCACGGTGAACTACCGCGAGGCATACGGCATGTTCGCGTGCAGCGGCATCCTGTTCAACCATGAATCGCCGGTGCGTGGCGAAACCTTCGTCACGCGCAAGATCACGCGCGGCCTGTCGCGCATCTCGATGGGCATGGAGCCTTGTCTGTATCTGGGCAACCTCGATTCGCTGCGCGATTGGGGCCACGCACACGACTATGTGCGCGCGCAGTGGCTGATCCTGCAACAGGATGAGCCCGACGATTACGTCATCGCCACCGGCGAGCAACATTCGGTGCGTGAGTTCGTCGCCGCCGCCGGCGCGGAATTGGGCATGCGCATCGAGTGGCGCGGCAGCGGCGTCGAAGAGCAAGGCTTCGACGCCAAATCCGGTCGCGTCGTCGTGCGCGTCGATCCACGCTACTTCCGCCCCACTGAAGTCGAAACGTTGCTGGGCGACTCCACCAAGGCGCGCACGCGCCTGGGCTGGAAGCCCGAGCGCAGCTTTCAAGACCTGGTGCGCGAGATGGTGGCCTGCGATCTGGAAATCGCCCGCCGCGACGCAGTGGTGACCCGCGAAGGATTCAAAACCTACAGGTATCACGAGTGAGCGTCCGGCGCATATTCATTGCCGGTCACCGCGGACTGGTAGGGTCGGCGCTGGTGCGTCGCTTGCAGCACGAGCCGGACGCGCAACTGCTGTTGCGCACGCGGCAGCAGCTTGATCTGTCGAACCAGCAAGACGTCGCGCAGTTCTTCGAGCGCGAGCGCCCGGATGAGGTGTACCTGGCGGCGGCGCGCGTCGGCGGAATTCTCGCCAACGACACGCGGCCTGCCGAGTTCATCCGCGACAATCTGGTCATCCAGACCAACGTGATCGACGCGGCCTGGCGCAACGGCGTGCGCAAACTGCTGTTTCTGGGTTCAAGCTGCATCTATCCGAAACTCGCGCCGCAGCCCATCAGCGAAGACAGCCTGCTCACCGGTCCGCTGGAACCCACGAATGAGTGGTACGCCATCGCCAAGATCGCCGGTCTGAAGATGTGTCAGGCCTATCGCAAGCAATACGGCTTCGACGCGATCTGTGCGATGCCCACCAATCTCTACGGACCGGGCGACAACTTCGACCTGGCCGGCTCGCATGTGCTGCCGGCGCTGATCCGCAAGTTCACCGAAGCCCGGCGCGCCGGCGCCGATGAAGTGGAAATATGGGGCACCGGCAAACCGCGCCGCGAGTTCCTGCATGTGGATGATCTGGCCGATGCCTGTGTGTTTCTGATGAAGCATTACAGCGATGCGCCACCGGTGAACGTCGGCTGGGGCGAAGACATCTCCATTCTGGAACTGGCTCAACTGGTGGCTTCGGCCACCAACTACACGGGCCGGTTGCACTTTGATTCCAGCCGTCCCGACGGCACGCCGCGCAAACTGCTCGACGTCTCGCGTCTGTCCGCGCTGGGGTGGAAACCTTCCATTTCACTTGTCGAAGGTGTCCGCAGTACTGTCACCTGGTACGGTGAGAAGCGCGACCGCAACGATTGATTCCGTCGCCAACTGGCTACATTTGCAGCCGGATTCTTCTATTCGATATGTTAGGCCCCATGCAGTTAGGAGGGGGCTCAACTGGGTCCCTTGTTGGGAAACATCTTTTAAAGTTAGGGAGACCGTTGTGATCACTTCCATTCGACGCAAATTTTTTGCGATTTTTGCAATCCCGCTGGCCTGCTTTGCGCTTTCGACGGGAGCCCGTGCGGAAGCCATCGACATCGCAGCCGAACCCGTTCCGGAGTTCACCGTACTGGCTTGGCCGGTGAGCCACATGGTCAACGAATTCACCAGCTCGGTCTCTGGCGTGGTCACGCTGTCCGTGTCGCGGGTAGATTGGGGCGACCTGTTCTCCTACCTGAGCACGGCCATTGCACTGCCGAATCAGCCCCTGCTCACCGGCTCGGGCGATGCGCAGTTCATGTTCAACATCACGGCGGGCGAACGCTTCATCACCAGCATCTTCGCTGCTGCGGCAGGCCCCAGGGGCTATAGCGCGTACTCGCTGGGCATTGCGTTTGCCCCGCGTCTGAGCCAGGTTCCGCTGCCGGCCGCTGCTTGGCTGCTGCTGTCCGGTCTGGCCGGGCTGGGCGTCGTAGCGCGCCGTCGTCGCGCCACGGGCGCAGTGGAGCCGGCGCGCGCCTGAAGCGCCGGTCACCCTCCATTGATCTCCACACTTGGAGTTCATCGCACACCAAGTGTCATGCAAATGTTCGATCCTCCACGCTTCTACCTTACCCGCCAGCATCTGCTGGCGGGTTTTTTAATCTTCGCCTTGGCGTTCCTCGGCGCCACTTCGGGCTTTGCCCAAGACGCGCCGCCGATACCGCCCGATGCGTCCTATCTGATTGAGCCGGGCGACGTACTGGTCGTCTCGGTCTGGCGCGAACCCGACCTGACCTCCGAAGTCACCGTGCGTCCCGATGGCCAGGTGAGCCTGCCGCTGGCCGGTGAAGTCCAGGCAGCCGGTGGCACGGTGGAAGACCTGCGCAAGGCGGTCGATGCCCGCTTGCGCGAGAAATACCTGCCTGATCCGGTGGTCACGGTGTCCGTGAAGGCGGTGACCGGCAGCCGCATCTATGTGATGGGCAAGGTGAACCGCCCCGGCGAATTCCTGCTCAGCCGCCCCATCGACGTGATGCAGGCGCTGGCGCTGGCGGGCGGCTCCACGCCCTATGCGAACATGAACGGCATCCAGATTCTGCGCCGCAGCGGCGATACGCAGGTGTCATTGCCCTTCCGCTATGACGAAGTCATGCGCGGACAAAGACTGCATCAAAACATCCTGTTGCAGAGCGGAGATACGGTAGTCGTCCCATGATGAACGCGCAAAGATTCTCTTTGCGCGGCGCCTCGATGGGTTTGGGCATTGCGCTACTGACGCCTTGCAGCACAGCGCTGGCCGCGCAGTGGACGCTCACCCCTCAGGCGCAAGTCGGCGCGTTGGCCGAAACCAACCCGCGCCTGTTCATCGGCGGCGGTGAAGATGCGCAGTCGCTGTCGGCGGGCGGAAACCTGTCGCTGCGCCGAGCCACCGAGCTATCCACATTGGAGTTCGACGCCAAGGCCGAACAGCGCAGCTATCTGAACGACAACTCCCTGAGCCACCTGGATTCGGACCTCGCGGCGCAATACCAATCCAAACGTGAACGCTACGATTGGAACGTGCGCGGCTTTTTCGTCAACGACACCACGCTCACCAGCGAACTGGGCCTGTCCGGAATCACCACCGAGAACCGCCGCCACCGCTCCAGCGGCGGCGCGGTGAATGTGAACTGGCTGCTGACCGAGCGCTTCAAGGCCAGCGCCGGCGCGTCGGCGCAGTTCGACCAGTATCCGTCCAGCGATCTGGAACTGACCAACTATCAGTATGTTTCCACACAGCTCGGCGGCATCTATGCGCTGAATCAACGATCCGCGCTGTCGCTGACCTGGCATCACGGCGACATGGCCGTGAGCGGCGGCGGCCCGCGAACGTCCGACTCCTCGTTGGTGGCGCAATACCAGTTCGCCGCCAGCGAACGCCTGAACCTGACGGTGGCGGCGGGCCCGTCGTGGACCAAGGGGCCGGTTGAAACCCGAAGCAGCGAAGTGTTCAACGTGACGCTGACCCGCAACACCGAGCGTTTCAAGACCTCGCTCTCCGGCGGCCGGCGCGTCGCGCCCACGGCTCGCGGCTATCTCACGCAGCGCGATCAAGTCAGCGTGAATTTCTCGGCCATGCTGACCGAACGCCTGGAAGGCACGGCCACGGGCGCGTATGTCAGGAGCCGCGATGTGCTGCCGGGATTCAACGTGAATCTTGTCGATGTCCGCTACTCCCGCATTGCCGGCAACCTGCGCTGGAAGCTGCGTGAACGCCTCTCACTGAGCACGGGTGTCGGCTATGGCCGACAGGAAGTCGGTCTTGATCAACGCCAGAAAGGCAGCGGTTATGATGTGCGTCTGGGACTGAACTGGGACGGTGATCCGTATGTCTGGTGAAGCGTTCACATTGCAGTCGGTGCTGATGATCTGGCATCGGCGCAAACTGCCGATGCTGTTGGGGTTTGCCGCGATCATGCTGCTGTTCATGATGGCGGCCGTGCTGTGGCCATCCACCTACGTCTCCACCGCCACCATTCTGATCGAACAGCAGGAAGTGCCCTCTGATCTGGTTCGCTCCACGATCACCAGTTTCGCCGATCAGCGCATCCAGACGATCAATCAACGGGTGATGACCTCCGACAACCTGCTGGGCATCGTGGAGAAGTTCAACCTGTATCCACAACAGCGCGAACGCGCAGGCCGCGAACGCGTGCTCGACATGATTCGTCGCGACATCAGCTTCGGTTCGATCAAGGCCAGCGTGATCGACCCGCGTCAGGGCAAACCGGTGGAAGCCACCCTCGCCTTTTCGCTGGGATATCGCAGCTCATCGCCCACCACGGCTGCGCGGGTGGCCAATGAACTGTCCACGCTGTACCTGCAAGAGAACCTGCAATCCCGCCGGCAACTGGTCGACGAGGCCGCCTCGTTCCTGACCACCGAAGCCGACAAACTCAGCAAGCGCATCGAGGAATTGCAGGGCTCGCTGGCCGAATTCAAAGAGCGTCATATCGACAACCTGCCCGAACAGGCCACGCTGAACCTGCAGATGGTCAACCGCGCCGACGACGAGCGGCGTGATGCAGACACGCAGATCAGCGCGCTGAATCAGCAAATCGTTTATCTGGAAGCGCAGTTGGCGCAGCTGAGCAAGACCTCGCCGGTCTATGCCTCCACCGGCGAGCGCGTGATGTCCAGCGCCGATCGCCTGAAGTATCTGCGTTCCGAATACGCGCGGGTGTCGGCGATCTATTCCCCCGGTCATCCGGATGTGGAGCGCCTCAAGCGCGAGATCGAAAGCCTGTCTTCCAGCACGCAAGACCCCCAGGCCGACAACGAGCGGCGCCGTGAACTGCAAGACGCGCAGACCGAACTGGCTGCGGCGCGCCAACGTTATGCGCCGAATCATCCGGATGTGCGGCGTCTGGAGCGGCGGGTTGCAACGCTGTCCGATCCGGCCATTGCCAGAGTCGGCGTGAACACACAGACCAGCAGCGAAATCCCCGACAACCCCGCCTACATTCAAGTGCAGGCTCAATTGGAAGCCACGCGCGCACAGCGCACGGCGCTGCAACGCAAGCGCGCAGAACTCACCGCGCGGGTGGCCACGCTGGAAGGCCGGCTCGCGGCCGCGCCGGGCGTCGAAAAAGACTACACCAGTCTGCTGCGCGAACTGGAAGGCACGCAGGCCAAGTACAGCGAAGTGCGCCAGAAGCAGATGGAAGCGCAATTGGCGCAGAGCCTGGAAGCGGGCCGCAAGGGCGAGCGTTTCTCGCTGATCGAGCCGCCGGTCGTGCCCGATGGGCCCAGCAGCCCCAACCGCAAGCTGATCTTCATGCTGGGCCTGGTGTTGGCGCTGGCCGTTGCCGGCGGCGTTGGATACCTGCTCGAAACGCTGGATGGGAGCATCCGGGGTCGCGGCGACATCCTGACGCTGCTGGCCGTGCCGCCGCTGGCGGTCATTCCATGGTTTGAATCCGCCGAACAAATCGCCGCGCGCAAGCAGCGGCAACGCTACACGCTCTACGGATCAGTGGCCGCCGGCGTGCTGATGCTCATCGTCGTGCATACGCTGTTCCGGCCCCTCGACGTGCTGTGGGCCGTGGTCATGCGGCAGCTGGGCGGTTGACGATGAGCATGGAACGCATCTCCCGCGCATTGGAATTGGCCGCTCGCCAGCGCGAGGCGCACGCGGCTGCGGCGATCGCAGAGCAACCGCAAACAGAAAACATGCCCGAAACCGCCGCCGTCGCGCCGATACGCGCGCCGCAGGCGCCGGTTCTGACACTCGACCCGGCGGCCATGGAACGCGAATATGTGCTGCCGCCCAGCGCCGGTGGAGCGCGAGGGCGGCATTACAAGCTGCTGCGCACGCAGGTGCTGCGCCGGCTCGATCAACTCAAGGCCAACACGCTTGCGGTGCTGAGCCCCAAGACCGACGCCGGCAAGACCTTGACGGCCATCAACCTCGCCATTGCCATTGCCGCCGAACTGGACCGCACGGCGCTGCTGGTCGATCTGGACCTGCGCAATCCGGGCGTGCATCAACGCCTGGGCTTGCGCCCGGAACTGGGCATCGAAGATTGCCTGCAGGCCGGCCGCCCCGTATCCGACGCCATCGTGCGTCTGGCCGGTTATGAACGCCTCACGGTACTGCCCGTGCGGGAGCCGGTGGAGCATTCGGCCGAATTGCTGAACTCCGAATATGCGATCAGGCAGGTGGCCGATCTGCGCAACCGCTACGCCAATCGCATCATCGTGGTCGACCTGCCGCCGGTATTGCAGGCCGATGACGCGCTGGCTTTTTCCAGAACCGCGCAGGCCGGACTGATGGTGGTGGGCGAAGGCCGCACCGCGCGCGCCGATCTTCTGCAAAGCATGGAATTACTGCGCGATCTGACCATCGTTGGCACGGTGCTCAACGGTTCGCGCGAACCAGTCGTGCAGGCATACTGATGCCATGTACGAGCAATTCTACAAGCTGCGGGAACTGCCGTTCGCGCTGACTCCCGACCCGGCGTTTCTCTTCCGCACACCGCAGCACGGCTTTGCGCTCGACATGCTGCGCTACGGCGTGATGAGCGGGTCGGGTTTCTGCCTGCTCACCGGTGAGGTCGGCTGCGGCAAGACGCTGGTGGTGCGCGAGTTGCTGGAATCGATGGCCGATGATGTCAGCATCGGTCTGCTCAACAACCTGACCAGCCAATCCGGCCGGTTGTTGCAGTGGGTGAACCTTGCCTTTGGCCTCGATCACACCGCGCCCGATGAAGTGACGCTCTACCGGCGCTTCGAGCGTTTTCTCGTGGACAACTATGCCGAAGGCAAGCGCGCGGTGCTGGTGGTGGACGAAGCGCAGAACCTCGCGCCGGACATGCTGGAACAGTTGCGCGTGCTGTCGAATGTCAATTCCGGCAAGCATGTGGTGCTGCAAACCTTCCTCGTCGGCCAGCCTGAACTGCTGAACACGTTGCGCTCGCCGGAACTGCGCCAATTCGCGCAGCGCATCAACATCGAGTACCGCATCGGTCCGTTGAACCCGAAAGACACGCTGGCCTATGTTCGCCACCGCCTCACCGTGGCCGGCGGCGACCCGGAGCTGTTCGCCGTGGGCGCCGTCGCGGCGGCGTTTCAGGCCAGCCGTGGCGTGCCGCGATTGATCAACCAGCTCTGCGACACCGCGTTGGTATACGGCTACGCGGAGCAGCAGGAACGCATCGACAAAGAACTGATGGACGAGGTGATCCGGGGGCGCAGGGCCGGCAAGATATTTCCCGGCAAACTCGCCCGCCGCGAACCGGCCCGGCGCACTCGCGGCCCCACTGAGGCCAAGCCGGCTTCCACAGGGTGACATGAAATTCTCGATCGTCACGATCTCGTTCAATCAGGCGCAGTTTCTCGAACGCACCATCGTGTCCGTTCTGGAACAGGGCTACAAAGACCTCGACTACATCATCGTCGATCCGGGTTCGACCGATGGCAGCCGGGAGATCATCGAGCGTTATCGTTCGCATTTTTCCCATGTGCTGCTGGAGCCGGATCAAGGCGCCGCCGATGGTTTGAACAAGGGGTTCGCACTGGCCACCGGCGAGGTGATGGGTTTTCTGAACTCCGACGACACGCTGCTGCCGGGCACGCTGTCGGAAGCGGCGCAATTTCTGCGCGAGCATCCGCGGGTAGATGTGGTGTCGGGCGATTGCGATGTGACCGACGAGCGCGACCATGTGCTGCGGGAGAGTTATTCCGACCGCTACTCGCTGCGCCGTTATGTCTATGGCGTTGGCATTTTGATCCAGCCCTCGACGTTTTTTCGCGCCGCCGCCTATCGTGCGGCGGGCGGGTTCAATGTGCACAACCGCGTGGCATGGGATGGCGAGCTGTTCGCCGACATGGCGCGCACGGGCGCCCGCTTTGCGCGCAGCGGCCGGCGCTGGAGTTGCTATCGCCTCCACGGCACGAGCATCACCGGCACCGGCAAGCTCGACGCGCTGATGAAAACCTATCATGCGCGCATGTTTGAGCGCGTGATGGGGCGTCCGCGCAAGCGCGCGGACCTGTTGCCCGCGCTCGCCTACCGCGTGCTGAAGTATCTGGAAACGCCGCGCGCGTTGCAGCAGCGCGTATTGCGCGGTCCGGTCTATCGCAGAGTGTTGACGCCCCAGGTCAAAGGACAATGATCGGGCTGCGCGTGGCGATGTTTGTCTGCGGCGTTTCGTCCGCATTCAGCCTCAGTCTGATGGGCGAGCTGTTCTGGGCCGAGCTGCTGCTGCCCCTGGTGGCGTTGATCGTGTTGATCGCGCGGCCGCCCAGGGCGCTGTTCGCCAACGGCACGTTCCGCCTGCTGATGCTGGGCGTCGTGCTGCTGCTGCTGGGCTACCTGATCGCCGATCTGGTGGCGGGCACGCCCCGCGACATGTACCTGCGCGGCTGGGCGCGCGTGGTGGTGCTGGGAACAAACGCCTTCTCGCTGTGTGTGGCCGGTTACACGGACCGGCGCTCGCTATGGGCCTTCTGCGTGGGTGTGGGACTCGGCGGCATCGCGCTGGCCGGATTGCATGGCGTGCCGCTGTCGCAATGGAAGCTGGGTTACGGCGGACCATCGGCAATGGCCGCGACCAGCTTCGCGGGGCTGCTGCCGCCCTGGATGGCCTCACTCGCGGTTGGCGCGCTCGGCGGTATATCGATGTTGCTCGATTACCGCTCCCTGGGAGCCTTGTTGATGCTGGTGGCGCTCGCGGTGTTTCTGCGCGCGCGCAATGTGGAGTTGCGGCGTCTGTGGCGCAACCTGCCGCTGATTCTCGTGGGCTTCGGCGTCGTGGCCATCGTGGCCATCAGGCTGATGGAAGTCTCGCAAGACCAAAACATGTTGCGGCGGGAAGTATCCGACGTCAGCCGGTTCGCCTCGTTGCGCATTGGCGTGCGCGCGATAGCCGACTCCCCGCTGATGGGCCGTGGTTCATGGGGACAGGGCACGCAGGACTACGCCGACATGCTTTACGATGAAACCGTCGATGACATGCTCGCCGCAGGCGCCGGCGACATGCTGCGCCGGGGCGAGGCCTTCAACGCCCATTCGCAAATCCTGCAATCGTGGATGGAAGGCGGCTTGCTGGCCGCCAGCTTTTTCATCATCTACATCGTGGCGCTCATCAGAAGCCTCTACTACCAGGCTCTGGCCAGACCCGTGGACTATCTCACGCCGCTGGCGCTGTACGTCATGGTCAACAGCTTGTGGCATTCGGTGATGAGCCCGTTTCTGGGTTCGCATCGGCTCACGATTGCGCTGGGCGTTGCGTTTCTGGTGGTCTTGTCGGCTGAAGTGCGCAGCCGCGCCACAGCCGGGCAGAAAACGGCGGCCGCGCCGCTGTTGACGCGCCAGCCGGCAAACCTGATGCGCTGAGATGAAGATACTGCATCTTGTCGCAGGCGATCTGTCTGGCGGCGCGGCGCGCGGCGCGTATTGGTTGCACCTGGCCCAACGCGCACTGGGCATCGATTCGGTGCTGATGATCTCGGGCCAGAAAGACGTGGCCGATCCTTCGGTCGTCAGTTGCTCGGGCTTTCACGCGCAACGGCTGAAGAAATTCTTCTGGGACCAGCTCGCCGCGCGGCGGTTGCGGGCCTATCCCCACCGCAAGCCATGGATATTCAATCTTGGTCTGTCCGGGTTCGACATCACCGGCACGACGCAGTATCGCGAGGCCGATCTGATTCACCTGCATTGGATCACCAACATGGTGAACCTGCGCACATTGCACAAACTGGACAAACCCGTCGTCTGGACGCTGCGCGACATGTGGCCGCTGACGGGCGGCTGTCACTACGCAATGGACTGCGAGCGCTACCGGGTCGGGTGCGGCCAGTGCCCGCAATTGGCAAGCCAGCGCGAACATGATCTGTCCCGCCGGGTGGCCGAGAAAAAAAAGCGCAGCCTGCCGCGAAACCTCCGCGTGGTTGGCATCAGCCATTGGCTGAGCCAGTGCGCGCAGCAATCCCGGGTCTTCGGTGAGACGGCGGTCCAGACGATCACCAACAACATCGACACGGAGCAGTTTTTCCCCGTTGACCAAGCCGTGGCGCGCATGGCCCTGAAGCTGCCTGCAAACCGCAAAATCATCCTGATCGGCGCGCAGCAGTTGAGCGATTTTTACAAGGGATTTGATCTGTTCGTGACCGCTTTGCGGCGGCTGGACAACCAAGACTTGCATGTGCTGACTTTTGGCAGAGCCTCGTCGCAGGAGCTGGACGCGATGGGGGTCGACTACACGCAATTGGGATTTCTCAGCGATGCGGTATCGCTGCGGCTGGCCTATTCGGCGGCCGATGTCTTCGTCGCGCCCTCGCGGATGGATGCCTTTGGCAAGACCCTGGGCGAAGCGATGGCCTGTGGCACACCGGCGGTGTGTTTCGACGCCACCGGACCCAAAGATGTGGTCGTGCATCAGAAAACCGGCTACAAGGCCGAGCCGTTCAGCCCGGAAAGCCTCGCCGAAGGCATGCAGTGGGTGCTGAACAGACCCGCAGCCGAACGCGAAGCCTTGCGGCAGCAAGCCAGTGAGCACGCGCGCAACACCTTTGCTCCTGCGTTGATCGCAGCGCAGTACCAGAAACTGTACCAGCAGATGCTTGAGCCGAACGCCGCTCTTTGAGCGCCATCGCACGATACGCAGATCGAATCACATCAATGAAAAGTATTGACCATTACATCAGGCGGGCCGCGCAGAAAATCACCAAGCCATGGGAGTTGATCGCGCATGCGGGGGACAAATACCTGTGTCCGCTGTGCAATTATTCGTCGAAAGATTGGGCGCTGACCGGCCTTGATTTTCCGGTCATCCGGGAAAAGCAAATCATAGGCGCCGGCACACGGCATGCAGTCTGCCACAAGTGCGGATCGAGCGATCGGGAGCGGCTGGTGTATGTCTATCTCACGCAGCGGCTGCAGTTCTTTGCAGACAGGAACAAGAGCGTTTTGCACATCGCGCCGGAACTGAGTCTGTCGAAGAAGCTGATGCCAATGGGACTGAGGCAGTACATTTGCGGCGACCTGCATGCGTCCGGATACCATTACCCGAGCCATGTGCAGAACATCAATGTGCTGGCCATTCCCTTTGACGACCACAGCTTCGATTTGGTCATCTGCAATCACGTGCTGGAACACATTCCGGATGACGTGGCCGCAATGAAGGAGATTTACAGGGTTTTGAAAGCCGCAGGCCGGGCCGTTCTACAGGTTCCCATCTCAGCCAATTCGGCAAAAACCCATGAGGACTTTTCGATCACCGGCCCCGCCGAGCGGGAGCGCGCCTTCGGACAATTCGACCACGTCAGAATCTACGGGCAAGACTACGTTGATCGCCTGCAGTCCTGTGGGTTCAACGTGAACCGGCAGAACATCTCGGCGGACTACCCCAAGTTCGGATTGAACCTGGAGGAAGACCTTTTCGTGGCGGAAAAATAAAGGCCGTACACCGGCGGGCTATTGCCTCCGGCCCTGTCGCGGCAGAGCCGCAGCAGGCTCGACCATCGCAACATCGTTGAAACCCATGTCGGGGGGGTAGCGGCCTGTCTTGCGGAACACTTGCAGCACCGCCGATGTTTCCAAGGCCACGCGCGCCTGCCACAGTCTTCCGCTCGTCAGCGCGCGGCGCGCTTTATCCATCGCGGCGGCAAGCGTCGTGGCGTCGCCGCCCGTTGGTTTGGCGACCCCTGCCTTGCCGGAAAGCAGTTGCGCGGTCCAATCGATGCGCCCGGCAAGCCGTCTGACTTCACTGGCCGGCGCTTGAGCATCCACAGCAGCAATGCGAACCTGCGGCGCGGCATTGACAACCTGCAACCCATAGGCGGGCAATGTAAACGTGAGCACCGCGCCCTGCGGCAGGTTCTGGACCTTTGCCTCGCCCGCATCCACATACCCGACCCCCGACAACTCCACGCGCAGCGTCACCGGGTAGTTCTCGCGATTCACGGCATAGAACCAGTATTGCTGTGGCGTGACCAGATCACGAACGGTGACGGGATCGACCGCGCTCGGGATGTCGTTGAAAGTCTTTCGCGGAAGTTTGCGAAATTCCCGCGCAAAGCCCGCGATGGCCGGCGTTTCCAACGTGACGTTGTTGCCGCCATCCCCCAGCGCGAGCGCATCGTTTTGCGCCAGCATCAGCGCGTACCGCTCCAACGCGCGCCTGCCAGGCGGATTGCCCGCCGAACTGATCCACGTCGGCTTGGTGGAAGCGCTGAACCCCAGTTGCGCCGGAACAAACAACGTTTCGGAAGCCTCGTAGTAGTTGGCGGTGGGCACGAACCACTGGCCGCGCGGCCCGGTCGGGGGCGCGGCGATCAACGCCGGATCGAGCAAGCGGTCGCGTTCGGAGGCGAAAAACAAGGCATTTTCTTCACGCCGGCCATAGGTGAAACCGGAATTGATCAGCGTCAGGCCATCGATATCGGCAAGCAGTGACAGATCGATGCCAACCTCGCGCAGCCGCGTCTTGAGATCAAAGTTGCCAACGGCTCCACCGCTGGCCGGCGGCGCATAGAAGTGCAGATAGAGCTGAAGATCGGGACGCACCGCGCGCACCTCGTCACGCAGCCGCGTGAACAGCTTGGCTATCTCGCGGCATCGCCAATTGATCCAGGCTTCGCGCTCGGTGGGCAGCAGCCCGCCCTGAGGCGCGGCGTTGCCTTGACCGGCCGCGCGGGCCGGCAAGCCATTGCCGGGATCGGCGCGAAAGCGCGCAATCGTGTCGGCGTCATAGCCCCAATTGAGGTTGACGAGATTGTTCAACCCCGCATTGGCCCAGTTCATGTAGCGCAGGCTGATGCCCTGGAACGCCGGCATGTCGGCATAACGCTGCGCCAGTTCACGCACCACGCCGGTGTACCACTGCGCCGTATCCGGATGCAGCGCGTTGTAATAAGGCGGCGTATTGCGCCGGCCATCGGCGGCAAGAAAATTGTCGCGCCCTTCGCGCGACAGCGCCAGATTGCGGGGACGGCTGCCATCATTGTTCTTCGCAAAACCCATATCGTCGGCGCGCGGATGCAGTTCCGGCGCCACACGCATGCCATAACGCTCGGCCTGAAGCATCAGCATGCGCAGGACATCGCGGTCGGGGCGCGAGAACGCCAGGTTGTACGACGAGGGATACATCGCCGAACCGTAGATCGACACGGTGGGCATCAACAGATTCACGCCGCCTTCGGTAGCCGCCTGCATCCAGCGCTGGGTGGCGATGCCCATGCTGATCTCATCGTCGTTGGCGATGCCATACAGGTTGGCGAAATTCTCTCCTTCCTCATACCAGTTCAGAAACTGACGCGAGTCCTGTTGCATCGCCGGCGCAGTCATCACCTGCGCGTCGGCGGCGTAGACGCGAATGTTTTGACAGGCCGCGCGGGCCTCATCGTGCGCGGGCATGAAGGTCAGCCGTGGCGCGTCACCCCGGCTCCACACATGAAAGCTCAGTGTTTGCGTCGTGCCGGACAACGGATGCTCGCGACCGGTTTCCACCACCATCGAAGCCGGGTACCGCGTTGGGCTGGCTTCGCGCCAAGCCACGGCGAAGGTTCTCGTCGTGTTGTCGGGATAATCGACCTCGACACGATAACGCCGTTGCGGCGTGATGCCGTTCAGCGTGTAGGCGAACCAATCGGGCTCGGCGTGCGGGCGCTGCTGCGCCGTGGTGCGTCGATAGGAAATCCTGCCGGATTTGGCCGACTCGCGATAACGCGCAGGTCCATCGCTACGCACATGCGTGCCGCCGGCGGAGGAATAATCAGGCGGCTGAATCGCGCAGTTGATATCGATCAGCGGCCGGCTGCTGGCGTCGAACTCGGCCAATACCGGCGCCTGCGAGGTATCGATCACTTGAAAATCGATTTGCGGCAGCGACGTGGCCTTGCCATTGACCAAAAAGCTCAAGCGAT
>JAITMN010000159.1 GCA_031277355.1 Nevskiaceae bacterium
ACCGTGCGCAGATCAACACCGAGCAGCGGCTTCAGAACATCGGCGCAGGCGTCGATCTGTTCGCGAAAGCACGCCTCCGTCTCATAGAGCTTGCGCCCCATGTTGATGTACTGCGCGCCCTGACCGGGGAACATGAACGCCACACGCGCCTCACCTGCCACACCGCTGAAATCGTGTACGCGCTTGGGATCAGGCGTGGTCAGCAGCGCAATGGCGTCTGCACGATTGCGGCAGGCCACCGAACGACGGTGCGCAAAGGCGCGGCGACCGGTTTGCAGCGTATAGGCGATGTCGGCCATGTCGGCCTGTTCATCGTGAATGAGATGATCGCGCAGGCGGGCGGCGGCGCGGTTCAGCGCATCGGCATCACGCCCCGACAACAACAACACCTGCTGCTCACGCGAAGCAGAGCCCACCGGCTCGGCCTGCGGCGCTTCTTCGAGCACCACATGCGCGTTGGTGCCGCCGACGCCAAATGAACTGACGCCTGCGCGTCGTGGTGTGGGCCCTTCAGGCCATTGACGCTGCGTGGCATTGACGAAGAACGGCGTGCTCTGGATGCCGAGTTTTGGATTCGGCGACTGAAAGTTCAGGCTCGCGGGCAGGGTCTTGTGATGCAGCGCCAGTGTGGTCTTGATGAGTCCGGCCACACCGGCGGCGATATCCAGGTGACCAATGTTGGTTTTCACCGAACCGATGCCACAAAAACCTGTGCCCGTGGCGCCGCCAGTGCGAAACGCCTGCGTGAGTCCCGCGATTTCGATGGGGTCACCCAGCACCGTGCCGGTGCCGTGGGCCTCGATATAGGAGATGGTCTGCGGATCAATGCCCGCCAGCATCTGCGCCATCGAAATAACCTGCGCCTGACCTTCGACGCTCGGCGCCGTGAAGCTCACCTTGTCGCTGCCATCATTGTTCAGCGCGGCGCCCTTGATGACGGCGTAGATCGTATCGCCGTCTTCGATCGCATCGCGCAGACGCCGCAGCACGACGATGCCCAAGCCATTGCTGACCACCGTGCCGCCAGCGTCACGATCAAAGGCGCGGCAATGACCATCCGGCGAGAGGATGGAACCATCCTGATACAGATAGCCGCGCCGCTGCGGAACCTGTATGGATACGCCCCCGGCCAACGCCATGTCGCATTGATAGGCTTGCAGGCTCTGCACGGCCGAGCACACCGCCACCAGCGATGTGGAGCAGGCGTTCTGGACATTCAGCGCCGGACCTTTCAGATCGAGCTTGTAGGCAACGCGCGTGGCGATGAAATCGTTGTTGTTGCCCATCTGCGTCAGAAACTGACCCATGACGTCGGTGACATCGCGGCGCGACAGCAGATTTTGCAGATAGTAGCTGTTGCTGGTGGCGCCCGCGAACACGCCAACCGGCCCGGTAAAGTTGCGCGGATCGTACCCGGCATGTTCAAAGGCTTCCCACGCGGCTTGCAGAAACAGACGCTGCTGCGGATCGAGAATCTCGGCCTCTTTGGGATTGAAACCGAAGAAACGTTCGTCGAACATTTCCACATCGGCCAGCACACCTCGCGCACGCACATAGGCGGGGTTGTCCCGCGCCTCCATATCCTCGGGATTCGCCGGCTCCAACTCATCGGCGGCAAAATGCCGGATACATTCGCGTCCGGCGAGCAGATTGCGCCAGAACTCATCGACATCGAGGGCTTCAGGGAAGCGCCCGGACATGCCAATGATGGCGATGCCTTCCAATGGATCGTAGGCGTCTGAATAAGACATGCGGTCAACTCCTGCCCATTCGGTCGCGCAGACGGCGTTGCGCCTCACGCTGCTTCTGGGCGCGATCAATGCTCACTTGCGAAGCGGGGGCATTGGCGACGCCCAGATCAAGATGACGCGCCAGCGCACGGACGGTGGAATACTGCAACAGCGCAACGATGGGAAAATCCCGATGCAGCGCCTCCTTCAGCCGGCCATGAACCCGCATCAGCAGCAACGAATTGCCGCCCAGTTCAAAGAAATGATCATCGATGCCCACGCGATCCACGCGCAGCACCGCCTGCCAGACTTCGGCGATGGCCTGTTCGGTGGCATTGCGCGGTGGGTTGAACGGTCGGCCGCGCTCCTCGCGCACGTTCTGCGGAGCCGGCAGGGCCTTGCGATCCAGCTTGCCGTTGGCCGTCAGACGCAGCGCATCGACAAACACGAAATGCGCCGGTGTCATGTACTCCGGCAACTCCCGGCGCAATTGCTCGCGCAACTCCTGCAATAACGGTGTTGACTGCGACTGATCGGCCACCAGATACGCCACCAGCCGCTTGTCGCCGGGAACATCCTCACGATCGATCACCGCCACCTGACGAACCTCGGGATGCCGCGCAATCACCGACTCGATCTCGCCCAGTTCGATCCGGAATCCTCGTATCTTCACCTGCTGGTCGATACGGCCCATGTATTCCAGATCACCGCCTTCCAGCCGCCGCGCCAGATCGCCGCTGCGATACATGCGGGCGGCAGGGTCATCGGCAAACGGGTCGGGCACGAAACGCTCGGCTGTGAGCTCGGTGCGATTCAGGTAGCCCTGCGCAACGCCTGCGCCGGATACCACCATCTCGCCGGGCACGCCCAGCGGCACGGGCTGGCCCTGCGCATCCAGCAAGAACACGCGCAGGTCGGGTATCGGCTCGCCGATCACGCTGCCGCGATTGGCCGCAAGATCGGCAAGGCTGATCGGGCGATACGTCACATGCACCGTTGTCTCGGTGATGCCGTACATATTGATCAGGCGCGGCTTGTCGTCTCCGTAGCGATCAAACCACGGCTTCAGGCTTTGCAGTTCCAGCGCCTCGCCGCCAAAGACCACATAGCGCAGCGCGAAGCTCGCCGCAGGCAAGCCCGCGTCAG
>JAITMN010000153.1 GCA_031277355.1 Nevskiaceae bacterium
CATGCGCACGCCGATTGGCCCACCTACTCCGGAGGCGACTTCAACCGCCCGCTGACGCCGCGCGGCAAGGAAGACGCCGCCGCCGCTGCGCTTGCCATCCGCGACGCAGGGTTGTCGCCATCGCTGGTGCTGACAAGCCCCGCACAACGCGCGTTGCAAACCGCGCAAATCCTTGCCGCCACGCTGAACCTGCCCGCCGCACGGCTGCGCTTCGTCGATGCGCTGTACAACGCCAGCGCCGATGAGCTCGACGCGCAGTTGCGCCAAGCCGTCGCGCCCGGCGCAATCACCATGCTGATTGCCCACAATCCCGGTATCTCCGACCTGGCGCGTCATCTGGCCAACGACGCCTCACGCCCACCCTTTGCTCCGGCGGGTTGGGCAAGCTTCACCTACGCCGCAACGTGATCTGATCGCGCGTCAAGACAGCGCGCCCGGCTCCATTTCCTCGTCGGCGAACAACACCGCGATGGTGCGAAACTGATCGGCGATGTCGAGAAAGGCATCCAGCACCACGGGATCAAAATGCGTACCGCGTTCGGCGCGCATCATCTCCACCGCCTTCTCATGCGAAAACGCGGGCTTGTAAACCCGCTTGCTGATCAGCGCATCATACACATCGGCCACCGCCATCAAACGCGCCGACAGCGGTATCGCCTCCCCGGCCAATCCTTGCGGATACCCTGAACCATCCCACTTCTCCTGATGGCAATAGGTGATCTCGCGCGCAAATTGCAGGAAGGAACTCGGCGCATCGAGGCTGCCTTCGGCCGCGACAATCGCATCGTGCCCCAGCGTCGTGTGCCGCTTCATGATTTCAAACTCGGCCGGAGTCAGGCGGCCCTGCTTGAGCAGGATGCTGTCGGGAATCCCCACCTTGCCGATGTCATGCAGCGGCGCCGATTTGTACAGCAGCGCAATGTTCTCATCGGTCAGCACATCCCTGAATCGCCCCGCGCGCTTTAAATGCTGCGCCAATGCGCGCACATAGTTCTGCGTGCGCCGCAGATGATTGCCGGTCTCATTGTCGCGAGTCTCGGCCAGCGATCCCATCGCCAGAATCGTCACGTCCTGAATGATCTGCACTTCGCGCGTGCGGCGCGCGACTTCAGCTTCCAGAAACATGTTCTTGTCTTTCAGAAAATCGCGCGCACTCTTCAGCAACAGGTGCGCCTTGACCCGCGCCAGCACGGTGGGCGGACTGATGGGCTTGGTCACATAGTCCACGCATCCGGCGTCGAAACCCTTTTGCTCATCCTCCACGTCCGTTCGGGCGGTCAGGAAGATCACCGGAATGTTTGCCGTGGCCGGATCGGCCTTCAATTCACGGCACACCGCATAGCCGTCGATGCCGGGCATCATCACGTCGAGCAGAATCAGGTCCGGTCGCGGCAATTGAATCGCCGCCGCCAACGCCGCCGGGCCGTTCTTCGCAATCCGCGTTTTGTAATGATCGACCAGCAGCCCGTTCATCAACGCCAGATTTTCCGCCGCATCATCCACAATCAGGATGCACGGCTTGCTGTACACGGATTCCATCAAACTGGACATGCTGAGCGTTCCCTTCACCCGGTATGGCGACGCAATTGATCCAGCGCAGCGGCAAAATCAAAATTGCTGATGGCGCGTTCGATATCCTGCGCACGCTCGCGCCCCAGCACGCCATGCGCCACGTCGCGTACATCGGCGTAGTAGTCGATCACGCCGCCATCGCTGCTTTCGAGCATGTTCACCAAGCGCTCGATCACGGCGCGAGCCGCAACTGCATCCACCTGTGTGGCCGCAGTGGTTTCAGCCGCTGGTGAATCCGATGCAAACATCGCCGCGAACGCCGCGCGAATGGCCGACGCCACTTCGCCAATCGCCGCGCCCATCGCATCGATGACGGCGGTGGTTTCCGTACCCTCGCGTATCGCGCGTTCGGCCTGGGCGGAGGCTTCCTGCGCCGCCAAAGCGCCGATGCTCCCCGACACGCTCTTGGCCGTGTGCGCGATCCGTTCTGCGGTGGAGCGCTCACCGGCGGCCAGCGCCGCCGCGACCTCCGCTGCGGCATCGGCCTGACTCATCGCATATTTTTCCAGCAGGCTGCGATACAGCGCCCGCTTGCCGGCCGCGCGCGACAAACCCACGGTGGTATCGACGCCCGGAATCACCATCCAGACATCGCCGGTGGAAGTCTGCGGCGGCGCAGACGCCGTTGCAGCGGCCTGCTCGGCCTCTGCCCGCGCCTGCTCGGCCCGCGCTGCGCCATTTCGACTGCGCACCCAATGCCGGATCGTGTGATACATCCCCTCCGGATCGATCGGCTTGGTGATGTGATCATTCATGCCACTGGCAAAACAACGCTCACGTTCCTCCGGCATCGCATGCGCGGTCATCGCAATGATGGGCAACTGCGCAAAGCTCGCGTGCGCGCGAATCCGCGCCACGGCTTCATAGCCGTCCATCTCCGGCATCTGCAAATCCATCAGCACCGCGTCGTAGGCGTGCTCGCCGCGCGTGAGCAATTTTTCCACGGCGATGCGCCCGTTCTCCGCCACGTCCACCGTTGCGCCAACGCTCTCCAGCAACTCCACCGCCAATTGCTGATTGATCTCGTTGTCTTCGGCCAGCAGCAGCCGCACACCATGCAGGCCGTAGTCCGCGCCCGATTCCAGCGCCTCCACCGATTCGTCTTCGGCCGAAGCGCAGGTTTGCAGAATCGCATTCAGCAATGCCGAAGCACTGACCGGCTTGACCAGAAATCCATCCAGACGCGCCTGCTCCACTTCGGCCCGCACATCATCGCGCCCGAACGCTGTGACGATGATCACCGCCGGCGAATCCGGAATCCGCTTGATCAATCGCGCGGCTTCCACGCCCGACATGCCGGGCATCTTCCAATCCATCAGCACTACCTGATAAGGCTGATGATCCGCCGCCGCCTGACGCACCGCTTCGATCGACTCCGCGCCCGAAGCCACCTGATCCACCTGAAACGGCAGCGCATGCAGCCGGTCCACCAGCAATTCGCGGGCAGCGGCGTTGTCGTCCACAACCAGCACGCGCATGTCGTTGAGTTCCTGCGGCACCACCGCAGCGACCGCTGCCTCGGAAGCAAACGCCAACCACGCGGTAAACGTGAACGTGCTGCCGCGATGCAACTCGCTCTCCACGCTGATGCGCCCGCCCATCAATTCGACCAGACGCTTGCTGATCGTCAGCCCCAGACCCGTGCCGCCATACTTGCGCGTGGTGGAGCCATCGGCCTGCGTGAAGGGCCGGAACAGACGCTGCGCCTGTTCCTCGTTCATGCCGATGCCGGTGTCGATGACCTGAAACTCCACCTTCGCCTTGTTGCCCAAACGCTCAGCCACCCGCACGCTCACGCGCACTTCACCGCGCTCGGTGAACTTCACCGCGTTGTTCACGAGATTGACCAGAATCTGCCCCAGCCGCAGCGGATCGCCGATCAGCTTGGTGGGCACATCCGGCCGCACGTCAAACAGCAGTTCCAGCCCCTTGGCGAACACCTTCTCGCCCACCAGCGTGGAGACATTGCTCATCACTTCTTCGAGATCGAATTCAATCGACTCGATGTCAAGCTCGCCGGCCTCCATCTTCGAGAAGTCCAGAATGTCGTTGATGATGCCCAGCAGCGACGTGCCGGCATTGTGAATCTTCTCCACGTAGTCGCGCTGCCGCGCGTTCAACTGCGTCTTCAGCGCCAGATACGACAGGCCGATCACCGCATTCATCGGCGTGCGAATCTCGTGACTCATGTTGGCGAGGAACATCGACTTGGTGCGCGTGGCGTCCTCGGCCACTTCCTTGGCGCGGCTCAACGCCTCCTGCGTCTGCCGCAACTCGGTGACATCGACGATGACGCCCACCAGTCCGCCCGGCCCACCATCGGCAGCGCGAAAGCCGCCAATCGAATACAGCGTGGCGTGTACGCTGCCATCGGCGAAGGTGAACTGCACGTCCTTGCGCAGCGTCGAGCCTTCGGCGATCACGCGCTCATCTTCTGCCTGATAGGCGAGCCGCTCTTCAAGCGGCAGATAGGTGAGATCAAGCACGCGCTTGCCGACGAAGTCCTCCAGCGACACGCCAAAGGCTTCGCGATACGCGCGATTGCAGCCCATCATTCGCGTATCCGCGCCCTTGTAGAACACCGGCACCGGAATACGGTCGATGAGGGCTTGCAGCAGCGCCGCCGATTCCTTGTTCGCGGTGATGTCACTGACCATCGTCGCGGTGGCGATCAGCGTGCCATCGGCGTCGCGTATTGCGCTGGTCACCATGTTGCCCCAGCGCGCCGTGCCGTCCTGACGCCGGTACTTCAATTCGGCGCGGTACACCGACATGCCGCCAGTGCGCATGCGCTCCAGTGCGTCCTTGAAGCGCTGCCAGTCTTCGGCGCTCAAGAACGCATATACGTCGATCTTCGCCAATTCTTCGCGCGAATAACCCACGAACTCCAGATACGCGTCGTTCACCGTCAGCAACTGACGATCCACCGAACGGGTAACGATGCCCATGCCGGTATGCTTGAAGATCGCCCGCAGTTGCGCTTCACTCTCCGACAGTGCGCGCGTGCGCGACTCAACGCGCGATTCCAGTTCCTGATTGCTGCGTTCCAGTTCCGCCGTCGAGCCCAGCAGCGCCAGACGCATGCGCTCCTGCGCATCCACCAACTGACGCAGTTCCAGCAGTTCGGTGCTCACCTCGATGGGCCGCGCCAAATCCATCGTGCCCAGACGTTTGCTTTCGTCGGCGAGCGCCTCCAGCGGCGCGCTGAAACGCCGCGCGCTGATCACCGCCAGGAACACACCGATCGGCGCCACCACCAGCAACACCAGCGCGAATGAACCGGCCAGACGCCGCAGCGTCAGCGGCAGAAAATCACTCGCCGGCGCAACCGCGACGACGCTCAGCGCATTGCTGCCGATGCTCACCGAGTAGATGCGCGCGAGCCAGGAATCCCCCTGATAATCAAACGGCGTCACCGCGGCAAGCGGACGCCCATTGCGCTCCCAGCGCGCAACCGCCATCGCATGCGCATCGAAGCCATCTTCGTCCAGCGTGCGCAGAATCTTGCGTTCGATATCCGCATCGGTGCGCAGATTCGGATCAGCCGGCGTTCCGATCACGCGCCCATCATCGGTGAGCAACGCGGCCGTGCCGTGTTCATTGATCTTCAGCGCCATCGTGAAGCGCGACAGATCAATCAGTCGTACCCCCAGCGACAGCACGCGGTTTTCCCCCGCCTGCGTCTGCCAGCGAACCCCCGCGCTGATACCCGGCTCGTTGCTCGACACCAGCACGTAAGGCTCGGTCCAAAACACGTCGTTCGGCTGCGTCAACGTCATCGCGCCGACGAACCAGGGACGGGTGCGCGCGTCGTACTCCTGATCCATCCATTCTTCGCTGATCATGTCATCGAGCGCGCGCCAGCGAATGATTTTTCGGCGCGCTCCCCACTCAGCGGTATTGGATATGCGGTTCATCCATTCGCCGTTGGGTGTTTGCATCAACAGCATTTCACGTCCGCTGTCGTCGGCGAGGATCACGGTGGAAAGTTCCAGACGCCGCGTGACCAACGGCATGAACACGCGATTGAAGCGCTGCACGTCGTCAACGTCGAAGCTGCCGCTGATGCCCCAATCGCGCGCGGTCAACGCCAGACCGCCGACCTGTTCCACCAGCGTGCCGATCTTGTTCTCCACCAACTCGGAGGCCTTCTGCATCTGGCCTGCGCCGGCGGCATCCTGAAAAGGTTTGAAGACAAAGAAGTTCAGCGCGAGACTGAAGACCAGCATCGCGAGAATGCCAAGAACGAGGAAACGGGCAAGCAATGCCCGTCGAATACTCTGTGGCTGACTAGCGGCAACCGTTGGCGCGCTGTTTATCACTCGGCTCCACGCTACTGCGAATCGGCTACACACCAGAACGATGCGCAATACGCGACGACGTCCTGGTCATTGCCGAGCAATCCCTAGATAGAACATCACTCTAACAGGTGAGGCATGTCGCGGCAAGCCGACATCCATCAGCTATGCGGTAGATAATTTTACATTAATTTAGCCATTTCGGTAATCTTTTTAGCATTCTTGCGATCTCTGGCAACAAGTTGCCGGACTCAGCTCAGCCGCGTAGCCTGAAAAGAAAAACGGGAGTGCATTTTGTCGAAGCATGATCTGCCGAAGACTGCCGAACGTTCGCCGCTTTCCCGCCGAGCGCTGATCGGCGGCGGCGCAGCGGCGCTGGGTGCAAGCCTTGCCCTGCCCGCCTGCGCGCCCCAACCGGCCCGCTGGGACCACGAGACGGACATCCTGGCCGTGGGCAGCGGCGCAGCCGGCCTGAGCGCGGCGATCTTCGCCAAGGGCAAGGGCCAGCGCGCGATGGTGGTGGAGAAGATGCCGATCATCGGCGGCACCACGGCCAAGTCCGGCGGCGGACACTGGATTCCCAACAACTTCGTGCTGCGTGAACTGGGCGTGGATGACCGCCGCGAGGATTGCCTGCAATTCATGGCTCGCGCGGCGTGGCCGGATCACTACTCTGCGACCGCGCCCGGTCTTGGCATCCCCGCTTCGGCGCTGGCGCTGCTGGAGGCTTTCTACGACAACGGCTGGCGCGCAGTCGATCGGTTGCTGGAACTCAAAGCCTATCGCGCCGGCCTGTGGTTCCTCAGCACCGCCGTGCCGCAACTCGGCCCCAATCAAGTGCCGGATTCACTGGCCCGCGTAGTGCCGGACTACTTCGACCATGCCATCGAAAACAAGGTGCCGCGCGGACGCACGCTGATGTGCCAGGACGACCAGGGCCGCCTGGTGCCCGGCTCCGGCATGATCGCGATGTTCGAGGCTTGGCTCACCGCGCAACAGGTGCCGATGGTGGTGGATCATCGCGTTCGTCATCTGACGACGGACGGCAGCGGTCACGTCACCGGCGTGATCGCCGAGCACGAAGGGCGCGAGGTTCGCATCCGCGCCACGCGCGGCGTGATCTTCGGCACCGGTGGCTATGCCCACAATCCAGAGATCATCAATCGCTTTCAGCGCAATCGCATATTCGGCAGTTGCGCCGCGCCGGGCGCCACCGGCGACATCATCGCCATTGCCGGTGAAGCCAATGCGATGCTGGGCAACATGACCAGCGTGTGGGGCGCCAGCGTCATCCTCGAAGACAGCCTCGACGGCAAACCGCTGGCTACCACGGTGATGGGCACTGCGGGCGATTCGATGATTCTCGTCAATCGCGATGGCGCACGCGCAGTGGATGAACTGCGCACCTACAACAGCCGCACGCGCGTGCATGGCGATTACGATTCGTTCAACGAACTGTATCCCAACAAGTTTCTGTTCATGATCTTCGATGAGCGCACGCGCACGGTGTACGGCGGCAACTATCCCATTCCGGGTGTGCAGGACAATCCGCCCTGGTTGATGCAGGCGGCCACGCTGGAAGAGCTGACCCGCACGCTGTCGGCGCGATTGGATGCGCTTGCGCCGCAAGTCGGTGAAGTGAAGCTGCGCGAGGATTTCACCGCGCGGCTGAAGCAGACCATCGAGCGCTTCAACGGCTTCGCGCGACGCGGTGTGGATGAAGACTTCGGACGCGGCAACGCCGGCTGCGACCGGGCCTCGTTTTCCATCTCATCCCGCCCGCGCCCCGATGTGCCGCACGAGCCCAACCCTTCGCCCAACCCCACGATGTATCCCATCGCCGGCAAGGGGCCGTACTACGCCATCATCCTGGCGCGCGGCGCGCTCGACACCAATGGCGGGCCGGTCATCAATGGCAATGGGCAAATCTGCAATCAACAGGGCGAGCCGATTGCCGGGCTGTATGGCGCGGGCAATTGCATTGCCTCACCCACGCGCGAGGCGTACTTCGGTGGCGGCGGCACGATAGGACCGGCGCTGGCTTTTGCGCATGCGGCGGTAGAGCACGCCTGCAACACCACTTGAATCCGTCCACGCACGGCAAATCAGCCGCACGCGCCGGCCATCACATCGTCATCACTTGCCCGCCGCGTCGCGCAGACTCACGCTGCGATTGAATACCGGCGCATCGGGCGCATGATCGCAGCGATCGGCCACGAAGTAACCGATGCGCTCGAACTGAAAAGACTGCTCCGGCTGCGCCGCCGCCGCATGCGGCTCCACATAGCCGGTGACGATGCGGCGCGACTCGGGGTTGAGATAATCCTTGTAACTCTTGCCGCCTTCATCGTTATCCGGATCAGGCACGGTGAACAGGCGGTCGTACAGGCGAATTTGCGCGCTCACCGCATGTCTGGCGCTCACCCAATGAATCGTGCCCTTGATCTTGCGATTGGCGCCCTCCATGCCCGGCCGCGATTGCATGTCGAGCGTGCAGCGCAGTTCGATGATTTCACCCGCCGCGTTCTTCACCGCTTCATCGCAGCGGATGATGCCCGCGCCGCGCAGCCGCACCTCGCCGCCCAGCGTCAGACGCTTGAAACCCTTTGGCGGCGTTTCGGCGAAATCTTCGCGCTCGATCCACAGTTCGCGCGAAAACGGCGCCTGCCGAACGCCGGCGCTTTCATCCTTGGGATGATTGGCGAGCGTCAGCATTTGCGTGAAATCTTCCGGCACATTGGTCAGCACCAGCTTCAGCGGGTCGATCACCGCCATGCGACGCGGCGCGCGCGCATCCAGATCATCGCGCAACGCGCCTTCGAGAATGGAGATATCGAGCAGCGAATTCTGCTTGCTCACGCCAATGCGCTCGACCAAAAGGCGCAGCGATGCAGGCGTGTAGCCCCGGCGACGCAGACCTTGCAGCGTGGGCATGCGCGGATCGTCCCAGCCGGCCACCAGCCCTTCCTGCACCAGCGCCATCAGCTTGCGCTTGCTCATCACCAGATAGTTGAAGTTCAGCCGCGAGAATTCGATCTGACGCGGCTTGCCCGCTTCCAGCGGATAACCCTTTGCGCCCAGCGATTGCAGCAATTGCGGGCAGTGCGCCAGGTCCACCTTGTCCACGCACCAATCGTACAGCGGACGATGATCCTCGAATTCCAGCGTACACAGCGAATGCGTGATGCCTTCTATCGCATCGCTGAGCGCGTGCGCGTAGTCGTACATCGGATAGATGCACCAGGCGTTGCCGGTGTTCTGATGCTCCACATGCTTGATGCGATACAACGCCGGATCGCGCAGATTGATGTTGCCGCTGCTCATGTCGATCTTCGCGCGCAGCGTGCATGCGCCATCGGGAAACTCGCCCGCGCGCATGCGGCGGAACAGATCGAGGTTTTCCGCCACCGAACGATTGCGCCAGGGTGAATCGCGGCCCGGCTCGGTGAGCGTGCCGCGATACTCGCGCACCTGCTCGGCGGTCAGATCGCAGACGAAGGCATCGCCCTGCTCGATCAGCTTTTCCGCCGCGCGATACAGCACTTCGAAGTAGTCCGACGCATGGCGCAAGCTGTGCCAGTTGAAACCCAGCCAGCGCACGTCGTCCTTGATCGCTTCGACGTATTCGGGGTCTTCCCGCGCCGGATTGGTGTCGTCCAAACGCAGGTTGCACCAGCCATCAAATTCAGCCGCAATGCCAAAGCTCAGGCAGATCGCCTTGGCATGGCCGATGTGCAGATAGCCGTTCGGCTCGGGCGGAAAGCGCGTGCGAATCGCGGTGTGACGTCCGCTCGCCAGATCGTCGCGGACGATCTGGCGGATGAAATCCTTGCGTTCGGAATCAGCGTCCGTTTCGGGGGCAGCAGGGTGACTCATGGGTCAAATTTTAGCCCAACGCGGCTTTCTGCCGGGCGATGCGCGCATCCCGGTCCCGCGCAAAACGCTCGATGCCATTGAAGATGGACTCCGGATCAAGGTGCGCCTCCTCGATCACATCCTTCTCCAAGCCGCTGGTCAGCCATTGGTTGTCCCAATCCGAAGTCAGCGAATACTCATCGGTGAGCGGCCCCAGATTGCGCACCGGCGGGCAGCGGCGCGTGGCCGAACTGACGAACATCGCATCCACCAACGCTTCGGGCGGCAGCACCGCATTGCGATAGCTTTCGGGTTGGCGATCGAACAAGTCTTCGCTGATCGCGGAGATGATCTTCACATTGATGCCGGCGGCTTCCAGTCGCGGCAGCACCTTCACCAGATTCACGGTGGAACTGGAACCCTGCGCGATCACATAACCCTGTCGGGGTTTGTCCGGCGCGAAATCGCGGATCACATACAAACCCTTGCGCGCGGCGGTCAGCTCTTTGTCGGCAAAGGTGCTGCGATCAGCCACCGCAAAATCAGGACGCGCCACCTCGATCACGATGATGCCCACCTTCGGATCGCGCGCGGCGATCTCGGCGGCGGCAAAGTAGCCCGACGCCACGTCGTTGTAGTCCCACAGGTTCAGATGAATGATGTGACCGCGCGGAAACAGCTTCCACACCTGCGTGGCGAAGATGCCGAAGTGACTGCGGCCATCTGCAGCCGTCTCCGGACCGGAGTGACCCACGAGAATATGCAGCACGCCCATGCGGAACTTGCTGTCCTGATTCTGCTGACTCCACACACGCGCCGGCGTATACATCAGCGGCGTGAACGCGCCATAGGTGCCCGACAACGCCCAAACACCTTTGAATTCCCTGGGATCGAGCGCAGCGCTCTGGCTCACCAACCCAATCGCCGAGCACACATTGCCCGCCTCCTGAATCGCCGCCTTGATGCGCGTGCCCAGCGGATTGCTCACCGGATCGTAGTGACCCCACAGCGCGCCGTTCTCCACATTGATGGAGTCCGACAAATCCGCCGCCAGCGTGAGAAAGCGATTGTCGGTAACGTAGTTCATCCACTTGATGATCTCCGACACCGCACGGCGCGCGCCCTGCACTTCGCCGGGCTTCTTGAACAGACTGATCGACACCTCTTTCGTCGCGCCCGAAGCGCGATTGGCAATGGCAAGCTTCTGCGGCTCCACCGGCAGATTCGCCACTCTCAACCGCTCATCGAGAAAGGGATCGGGCAACTGCGCAAAATGCACGTCGCGATCATCGCGAACACTGTTCCCCAAGGTCACCAGACGTTCTGCGATCCAGTCGCCCAGGCCGTTGCGATCGAGCAGCGACATCACCACGTCGATGTTGGTCTTGAACTGGATCAGACGCTCCTTCTCGCTCTTGGGCGCACCATCGCGGATGCCCGCAAACGTAACGCCATACTTGGCCTCGAAGCTCGACGCCAGCGCGATGAAGTAATCCGAGTTCATCTTCTGACCGTAGGGATGGCTCTTGTAGCTGACGATCTGATCGACCGCGCCCAGCTTGCCGCCCACCGCCGTGGGCCAATATCCCTTCACCGTCCTGGCAATCGTGATCACCGGGCGGCGGTCGTCAGGGTCGATGTTCTCCATCGTTTGCAGCAACGCCAGCACCTTGCCGTAATCGCCGCCATCGTCGCAGGTGATGACGTTCCAACCGTAGGAAGTCCATTGCTCAACGAGGTTGTATTGATCGGCATAGCGCGCCGGAATCACGCCGCCCAGCAGCACATCGTCGATGCCGGCGTTGTTGTCCGACAAAAAGATGCGCATGCGCTTGCCCACCTGCATCGCCAGCGCCTGCGTCTTGAGTTCCTGCGCATGACCTTCGGTCATCGCGAACTCGCCTTCCAGCGCAAAGATGCGCGGCGATTGCACGGCGCCGGCCATGTCCCAGAACGCGGCCTTGCCCGCTGCGGTGACCACGCCGACGCCGGAAGGTCCGCCGTTCACGTCGTTCGTCAAATCCACGCTCTCGGCATGACCCGAAAGCGCCTTGATGCCGCGCAACTTCGCCTGCGCGAACAGCGGGTGATCGCTCAAGCCCTGATCGGAAAGCAGGTTGGTGAGCGCGCCCGCACCGCGACGAAAACCCAGCGCGTCGATGGGCAGAATCGACTCTTTGGGGTCGGCGTAGTATTTCGCATCGCCGGTGAGCGCATGTCTGCGCTCCAGCGCCTGCCCCAGAATCATGTACAGCGCATACATCGTCGGCGCACAGTGCCCTGCCGCCATCATGAATTTGTCGCTGAAGGGGTGCTTCGGGCGGCGGTAGTCGTAGCGCAGACCGCCGCGCTCCGGCCCAACCAGATGCGCCGCCACGTTGAAGGGCGTGTAAGCCAGCGGGCCGCCGTGGTGACCGGTCTGGGCGTAGTTGCCCAGCAGCGTCAGCGTCATGCAGGTCATGAAGCCCACGTCTTCCAGACGTGCGCGGTCGTCGGTGGTCAGGTCGGTCATCGCCATCGAAAAAAGCCTTTGCAAATTAGCGGTATCGGCACGGGGCAAATGTTGCGGGCGCGCAGGTTACAGCCCCCGCGCGCCCTGCCGCAACCGCTCAGGTTCCCTTGATCGTGCGATTGCGCGTGGCCCTGCGATGCGCCACTTCCTGCACATAGATCGGCGTGCGGTAGTAGCGATCATGGCCCGCCGCGATGTGCTCGGGCATCTGCGTGAACGCCACCATCGACTCGGCCATCGCATCACCGCGCGCCCGCACGCCCACCACATACTCCGGCGCCGGGTAGATCCACATGTCGTTGTTCAGAATGCCATCGACAACGATGCGGCCCACCGTGAGCGGGTCTTGCGGACGCGCCCAGAACGGCGTGGTCGGCGGCGGCGCCGGACGCGGTTGCCCCGCTGGACGCGCACCGCCACCAGCCCGCGCCGCGCCCGCCTGCGCGCCACCCGGCGGCGGATCGTTGCGCAGCGCCTGCGGGCGATACTCGCTCTCGCTTCGGCCCAGGTTCGTGGAAGTCGCGCCCGGCACCAGATTCGACGTGCCGATGTTCGTGGCGCGCAGTTCGTGACGCAATTGCTCCATCAGCCCCGACACCGCCATCTTCGACACCGCGTAGATGCCCGCCGTGCCCAGCAACACGCCATCGGTCGAAGTGGTGGTGACGATATGCGAGCCTTCCCCGTGCGCCAGCATGCGCGGCACGAAAGTGCGCACGCCATACACCGGCCCCCAGAAGTTCACGCCGATGCCCCAATCCCAATCTTTCAGCGTGCCGTCGATCACCTTGGAAAACAGACCCACGCCGGCGTTGTTGACCAGAATATGCACCGGCCCAAACTTCTTCTCGATCTCATCGGCCTTGCGTTCCCACAGATCGCGGTCCATCACATCCTGCACCACGGTGGCCACGCGCGGATCGCCTTCGGGAAACATCTTCAACGCCTCGGCAAATTGCGAGTCGTTCAGATTGCCGAGAATCACCTTCGCGCCCTGCTCATGCAGCGCACGGGCGATGCCAAGGCCAATGCCGCTGGTGCCGCCGGTGATGTAGGCGACTTTGTCTTTCACGTCCTTCACCGGCGCGGGTTGCGCGGGACCAAGGTCCGGCGTGGGATATTCGGCGGCCTGCGCGCTCGATGCGCCCGCTGCACCCAACACACCGGCAGCGCCCGCCATCGCCGCACCCCCTACGCCGCCCAGAATCTGGCGGCGATTGAAATTCTGCTCGTCCATATTCACGCTCCTCCCCATACACGCAAGCCGCAATGCGCGGCAATGGCATCGTAATCACTATCGCTGTGCAATAGCAGGTAATCATTCTCGATGCAAAACGCCGCCACCATCATGTCGATTGCGCTGTTCACGGTGATGCCGCGCAAGCGCAACCGGCGGTAGTTCTCCGCAGCGGCCAGCGCCACCGCTTCGCTGCCGCAGACTTCCACGCTCAGCGTTTGCAACAACGTTCGCGCCTGACGCAGCGCACGTTCGTGGCGAAAGCCGCGCAGCACTTCATACAGCACCAGATCGGGCACGACGAGGCGAACATGACCATCGCCCAGCAAGCGGCGCAACTCATTGCGCGCCGGCGATTCACGCGCGTTGAAGAAATTGATCCAGACGCTGGAATCAATCACCAGCACGGCGGCGTGTTCATCGCTTTTTCGGCGGCGGTGCGCTCACCTTGTTGACCCGATAAACGGCGCGCGGCTCCTGCACCATGAATGAAGGAGCCTGCCCCATTTCATCGCGCGCCAGTTTCGCCCAATCGGTGGACGGCTCACCTTCCCATGTGAGCCGCCCTTCCCACTTGAGAATCTCGCGGTACGCCGCCTGCCGCGCCAACAGGCGCAGGCCCGCCTCCACCGTTTCTTTCTTCGTGGAATAAGGCCCGGCGTGCATGGCCTGGACCAGCAATTCGTCGTCGATGTCGATGTTGGTGCGCATGATGTGTAGGATACACCATGTTAATGGGTTTTATACACCAAACCCCAAGTCACTCCCCCGGCGCTCCGCCTGGGTCGAGGCAGCTGTAGGGCTCGAAGGGCACGTCGGCCACGAGCACCACGTCCTGCCCGCGCCAGGCTTCAGCCAGGTACTCCGGGTCTTCGGCCACATAGCTGCGCGTGAGCTTCGTGCCCGTCGCATCAAGCGTGAAGCGCTCGGTAATCTTCAACTGCGCGCCATGCAGCATGTAGGCGTCGGCGTTGAGCACGCCGGGCGCGAAGTGATCGGTGACCACCACCAGCGTGTCGCCCTCCCAGCGGCCCACCGAATAACCGGCAAGGCTAGGCTTGGTGGCCGCCGGAGCGGGTTTGCCGTCGAGATGGATTTCGCGTTGCAGGTCCATGTGGCCGTACTGCATGCGGATCAGCGTGGGCGTTTGCGTCACGCGATTGACCACCGAGTCGAAGCCCCAGTCGAACACAATGTTCGTGGGCTCGCAGCGCAGCCGGGGATTCTGCCGTGTGGCCGGATTGAACGTGCTGCGCGCCTGCTCGCCCTTGGCCGTGAGCTTCACCGGCGTGGCGCGCGCCCAAGCCGCCGCGACTGGATCGCTCGACAGCGAAGCCGCCGATCCGCGCGCGCCCGGAAAGGGTTGCCCGCCCGCAGGCAGATCGCCCGGCTTCATCTTCGCCGCATCGCTCAACGGCACCAGCGTGCCAAGCTGCCCGCGCGGATCGCTCATCACACGCTGCTCGGCCGCCCAGTCGCCGCCCAGATTCGGCACGCCGGAAGGCAGGCGCGCGGTGCGCGGGGCCGACGGCTTGGCCGTGCTCGCCACCGCCAGTTGACGCTGACCATAGCGATCCATCTGCGAACCATCGGCGAACATGATCGTGCTCAGATAGCAGTAATTGGCCTTCTTGCGCTCCGGCGAGCCGGTGACCGTGATCGTCGTGCCCACCTTGAACATGTCGGCCGTCCAACCCGAACGACGCAGCGCATTGGCCGAACGCATTTCGCAGCGCCAAGGAGTGACCTTGCCATCGGGGCCGGTCACGTCCACATAAATCCACGCATGCGGGTTGATCAGCTCCATTTTCGTGAGCTTGCCGGTGACGGTGACGTCCTTGTTCAAGTCCCAGTTGGAGATGCCGTGATGCGCAAGCGCGCTGCCGGTGATGCTGCACAGCAGGCTGGCCGCGACGGTTGTGATGCTGATTCTTTTGACCATACGCACTCTCCCCCGGCTGCGCGTGCACAGCGTTTGACCCGCAATCGTAACACTGCCGACGAGCCGCTTGCGCCCGCCCCCTTGCCGTTCCAGACGTGAATGGCGAATTCGCGGCGGCAGGGCTACCCTTGACCCTCAACGGGTTTTCAACTTCCGCCATTGCCCCCAACAAGAACATGAAACACAAGACACTGTATGTGATGCTGGCCTTGGTCGCCGCGCCCGCCTGGTCCGCCAGTGCGCCAGCCGATGTGGACAAACTCGTGGCCTGTGCGGATGTGAAGGACACGCAGCAGCGACTGGAATGTTTCGACCGTCGCATCGCCCCACTGGCTCAGGAGCGTGCGGCTCCAACCGCACCGCCAACTCCTGCCTCGCCGCCGGCTCCCGCTGCGGCAGCGCTGCCCTCCCCCGAGCCTGGCTCACTTGGCGAGGAACAATTGGCTCCCAGCCGCAGACCTCAGAGGCCGGATCAAGCCGAGCCAAGAGTGGTCCATGCGCAAGTGGCCTCGCTCGGCAAGGCGGGTTTTGACTTCCTGGTTACATTGAACAATGGTCAGGTGTGGCGACATGAAAATGAAACGCAGGGCGCCTTTCTGAAAGAGGGCGATGCGATAACGATTCAAAAGGCCGCGCTGGGCAGTTATCGCCTGACGCGCGATGCGGGCAAAGCCGCCAATTGGATTCGCGTCACGCGCGTGCGTTGAAACGCCGACGTACGCAATTGAAAAGGGCGGCGGATCTTTCGACCCGCCGCCCGTTACTCAACAGACTTCGAACTGATCTGGATTAAAGATCAGAACGTCGCCCGCAGGCCGATGAAGTAGCGACGGCCCAGCACATCGTAGAAGCCCGCGTTCGTGCCGCCCTGGCCCGTGCTCGGCAGGGAGTACGAGGTGGGGGCAATGCAACCCTGCACCTGACCCG
>JAITMN010000341.1 GCA_031277355.1 Nevskiaceae bacterium
CCGTTGCCGGTGTAGTCACCATTCACCGCCAGCACCGTGGGCGTGAACGTGTTGCCGCTGCCGGTGGAATTGAAGCGGATGCTGCCGGCGTTGCTCAGGCTGGCGACGGTTTGGTTCAAACCTGCGAGGTTCAGTGTAGCGTTGGCGTTCGCGACGTTCATCGCCGCAGCGGCGCTGAAGGTGTTGGCGCTGCCGGCTTGCAATGTTCCGCCCAGCAGATTCACTGCACCTGCGCCGCTCCACACACCTGCCGACAGGCCACCCTGCTCGATGCTCAGCGCACCGCCGTTCAGCGCCATCGTGGAATCTGCGCCGCCATTGAATGAACCGATGGTTTGCGTGTGGCCGTTCAGGTCCGCCGTGGTATCGGCGGCCAGATCGAGTTCTGCGGTGTGCTGATTGGCGGCGGGTTGACCCAGCGCGTTGTCTGCATCAATGCGCAAAGTGCCGCTGCGCACGAACGTCGTGCCGGTGTAATCGTTCAGCGTGTTGGAGAGCGAGACGAGGCCAGTGCCCGTGGCCTGCGGGTCTGCGTCGATCACCAGATCACCGATGCCGGTGATCTTCGCCGAAAGATCGGTGGCAAGTCCGGTGGCTCCGGTCGCAGGCGTCAGCGCCAATGCATTGTCGCCCGTCTCCATCAGGTTCAGTTGCGTCAACGCGAAGCTCACATACAGTCCATCCGGGTCGATGCGATCAGAGGCCGTTGTCAGACGAAAGTCATACGTGCCCTGCGCAACCTCTTCGCCGTTCTGCTCGATGCCAACCACCGTTGCCGTGCCAACCGGATCGCTGCTCAGATCGGTGAGCGTCAATGCGCCGCCCGTGCCGGTGACCCGATTGCCGGTGGCCTGAATCAGCAGGCTCAGCGGCGGGCCATCGTCATGTTCCAGCAGCGGCAGTTCCACCCTCGATGGAATCACTCGCGGTGTGTTTTCGAAGTTCGACACATCGACCCGAACCGTGCCCGCGCCGGACACGTCGAGCAGCCCCGTGGTGAGGATGATGTCGGAGGCTTCGGTATCGGCGGGAACGTGATCGTCAAACACCAGCGTGCCGCCATTCATGTTCAGCCCGAAGATCATCTCGCTGGCAGAGGTCGCGCCGCCGCCAATCGCGCCGACAGTCGTCACATTGCCACTGTCCAGACGCAGCGTGGCGTTGGTCAGCGCCAGTGTGTTGTCGTCGGTGAGCGTGAACGTGTTGTTCGACAGCGCCACCGTACCGGCGAAGGCCGTGCCCACCGTTGCGGTCGGCGCAAAGTCGAATGCACCGCCGCCATTTGATGCCTGCAACAGCCCCGTGCCCGTCAGCACATGCTCAAAAACAAAGTTGCCATCCGCGCCATTGCTGGCGTCCGTGGCAATCAGCAATGCGCCATCTGCCGCAGGCGTATCCGCAGCGCCGCCGATGAACACGCCGCCGCTGCCGAGATTGTCCGTGGATGATGTGCTCGCGGCAGCCACTTGCAGCGTGCCGCCCAGCACATTCGTGCCGCCGCCATAAGTGTTGGCAGCGGTCAGCAGCAATGTGCCATCGCCGGTCTTCGTCAACGCGCCCGGTCCCTGCATCACGTCGCCGAGCGTGACGCTGAAGCCATTGGTATCCACCGTGCCGCCGCCCGCATCCAGCGTGATCGGGTTGTCGACATTGAGCGTCGTCGCCGCGCCATAGCGCAGCGTGCTCGCATCCAGCGTAAAGTTCGTGAGATTCGATGCGCCGGTCATCGTCCACATCGAATCATTGCGCAGCGTCACATGCGCCGTGCTGCCCTCGTTCGTCACGGCAGAGCCCGTTACATTCGACGCATCCGCATCAACGGTGACGTCGGCGAAGACCGGAACCAGTGTGCTTTCGATCTGGCCTGTTCCCGTCTCGGCGTGAAGCCACGCGGCGGTGTTGCTGGTCAGCGTGGAACCGGTCAGCGTCACATTCAAGGTCGCCGTCGGCTCGGGGACTTCAAAGCCATTGTTCGACACCAGAATCCCGTCGCCCTGCTCGGAAATCAGCGTGCTGTTGAGAATACTGATGGTGCTGGGTCCGGCGGCCAACGAACTCGACCCGCTGAAAGACCTTGAAAAGATTGCCGCAGCCGCCGCCAACCCCTCTCCGGCAGCCCCTTGCGTGGTGACGCTGCCGTCCGTCAATTGGATGTTCGCAAGGCCCATCGCGAACAGGCCATGCGCAAAGGTGCCCTGCGTCAGCACGCTGACGTCGGAGGCGAAAATGGCTGTCGGAACACCGTTCTGATCGCCGAGCGCATACAGTCCGTAGGCGCCAAGTCCGGTGGTCGTGATGTCGACGTCACTCAACGTGATCCGCGCGGCGTATTGCCCCTCCGCTCCAACGGCCTGCGTGCCCGAGGTATTGATCGTGACATTGCTCAGCAACGCGGTGGTGTTCGAATTGGCGAACAGACCGGCGGATCGAAGACCGCTGGTCGTGATGGAGCCGCCATTCATCACCACTTTGACTTCGTGGGGGCCGATCAACGGCGTGCCGGGAGTGACGGCAAAGGACTGGGAACTGGCCACACCGTAGGAGTTGTTCCCCAGCGTGGCGATGGTGACATCGGTCAACGTCATCAGGCCGGAACCATACACGGTGGGACCTGAGCCCGAAAATTCCGCGCCAGTGGAACGAACGCCGTGGGTGGTGATCGTCACGCCCGTGGCATTGATCGTGGCGCCATCGCCCGCCGACCACAGGCCATCGGAGTCATTGCTCTGCGTGGTGATCGTGCCGCCATTGATCGTGATGGTGCTGTCGGAATTGGCGCGAGCGCCATGCGCCGTCGCGCCGGATGGGAAGGGATGGCTGGTGGAAATGTCGACGTCATTGGCGGTGATGTTGGCACCGCCTCGACCGGCCAGCAGACTGGTTGCGCCTCCGGTGGTCGTGGCGGAGCCGCCGTTCAGCGTGACCGAACCGCCGTTGTTCGCCACCACGCTGGCTCCGGCTGTGACGATTTGCTCATCAGTGAGCGTGAGCGACTCGCCCTCGCCTTCGACCGTCTGCGTCTGGGTGATGGTCTGCGCCGTCGCGGCGCGCGGCGCAAGATTCAGTAGCGCCACCAGCGCCGTTGAACACAGCAGCGCGCCAGGGCGTGCGGGGAAAATGCAGATACCACGCTTGGGAGCGCCGGGCTTCGCGGATGCAAAAGTTTTCAATGCCGTCTTCCTTGACAGTGTAGAGAGTTGCCGCCTTGTCGAAGGCTAGCGCAAATTCAAACCCGCCGGAAGCGGCAGACTACGACGACGCCCTCGAAGCCAACACCGCCGCCAATCCATCGACACTGCCCGGCGTCAGCACCAGATGCGGATATTGCAGCCCTTCGCGGTAATCAATCGACACCGTGCGATAGCGGTCGCCGTTCTTCACCAGCAGTTCGATGGGCTTGCCATCGCCCTTGGCGCGCGTCACCGCGTTCTTCAACACTTCGGCATTGATGGCGCGGCCATTCACCGCCACCAATGCCGTGTTCACCGTCAGGCCGGCGTCGAAGGCGGGGCTGTCCCACACCACTTCGGTGAGCACGTGATCGCGCGACATCACGATGCCCAGGCTGTAGCTCAGATCGGCGGAACGCATGATTTTTTCCACGTCCCGCGTTACGAGGTTGGGTTTGTCGTCGTAGACCAGACGATAACCCGCACGTTCGATGCCCTGCATCAACGGCTGCTGCGTGCCGGTCACGCGCTCGCGCAGGAAGCTGCCCCAATCGAAAGGGGCCACGGCGTTCAGTGCATTCGCCACATCGTCGAATTCATAGACGGCAGACATGCCATGCGTAGCTGGCGCATCGAGAAACAGGCGCGAGAAGTCATCGAGGCAGCGTTGCCCGCCGGTCATCTCGCGCAGCTTCGTATCCACATCGAGCCACAGCAACACCGACTCCATGTAGTAGTCTTCGGTGCGCTGCGAACTGACCCACGACAGCGGACGCCGCGCGGTGATGACGGGCTGCGCGGTGGTGTCTTCAAGGCTGCGCCAAACGCGGCCGGCGCGCTTGCGATCCAGCATCGCCGCGATCATCGCCAGCTCGTCGCGCGCAAATTCCTGGGTCCACAAACCGGCACGGGCGGTCACGATGATGCCGTAGAACTGCGTCATCCCTTCGTATACCCACAGCAGATCACCCTGCATCGGCGTGTTGTAGTTCGGCGTCCACAACCGCGCGGGCCGCCGATACTTGCCATTCCACGAGTGGCACATCTCATGCGCCAGCAGATCACGGGTATAAACGCCCGAGTCCCATTCACGAAAATACGCGGGCGAATGGGAGTTCTCGGCACTGCGCAGATGTTCCAGACCGATGCCGGAAATGCTCTCCGACAGATGCAGCAGCATTTCGTAATGGTCGTAACGCGGCGCGCCGAATATCGCCAGCAACTCGCGCACCATCCGGCGATGCAGTTGAATCTGCGCATCGCTGGCCCGCACATCGGCAGCGTCATCGCCAAACACATGCAGATGCACCGGCGCGCTGCCTTCGGGCGTCAGGTCGTAGCTGGCGTACACCGGTGCGGCGAACAGCGGCGAATCGATCAGCGTTTCCAGCGACGCGGTTTCAAAACGCAAGTGCTCGAAATCAGACGCGGGTTCACCGCCAAGGGATTCGGCGCGCAGCGCACCGGCCTGCGTCCAACCCTTGGGCAAACGCACCGATGCGCTGATCGGCATCTGCGACACATCGCAATCAGCCGGATACAGCACCACCTGATTCCACTGCAAATTCAGCATTTGCGGCGAAGCCACGACGCGCGAGTTCTGACCCGTGCCGGCCTGCTGCGGCGTGGCGAGCACGAACTGCGCCTGCAATTCCTGCACGCCTTCCGGCACAACCAGATCAAAGCGGAATACATCGACCGGATCACGACGCCAGGGGATGTTCTGACCGCCCGCGCTGAATCTCAACGCCGTGACCTGATCCAGCGTGCCGCGCGGCCCGTGATTGCCCGGCAGCCACTGCGGGTAGTACAGCGACACCTTGCCGGACCTGACCGGAATCACAAGCGCAACGCGAAAAATCCGCCGCTCGGTGTCGGTCAGATCGACGTCCACCGTCATCGACTGGGACATCAGCCCTTCTTCTTCGGCAGATAAAGATCGGTCAGCGTGCCTTCCAGAGCCTCCGCCGCCATGCCAACGGATTCGGACAGCGTGGGATGCGGATGAATGGTCAGGCCCACATCCACCGCATCGGCACCCAACTCGATGGCAAGCGCAATCTCTGCAATCAGTTCGCCCGCATTCGGACCCACGATGCCGCCGCCAACGATGCGATTGCTCGTCTTGTCCACAATCAGCTTGGTGAAGCCCTCATCGCGGCCCAGCGACAGCGAACGGCCACTGGCCGCCCACGGGAACACGGCCTTGTCGATGGCAACGCCATCGGCCTTGGCCTGCGTTTCAGTCAATCCTACCCAAGCCACTTCCGGATCGGTGTAGGCCACCGAAGGAATCACGCGCGCATCGAAGGACGCCTTGTGACCGGCGGCGTTTTCCGCCGCAACCTTCGCCTCATGCGTGGCCTTGTGCGCCAGCATCGGATTGCCGACGATGTCGCCGATGGCAAAGATATGCGGCACATTCGTGCGCATCTGTTTATCGACCGGAATGAAACCGCGTTCGTTCACGTTCAGGCCAGCAGCGGCGGCGTTGATGAGCCGTCCATTGGGCACGCGGCCCACGGCCACCAGCACGCGGTCGAATACATCCTGCTTTGCCTGGCCATCGGCCTCATAGCTGATGCGGATGCCTTCGGGCAACGCTTCGCCCTTCACCACTTTCGCACCGAGCAAAATCTGCTCGTAACGCTTCTTCAGGCGCTTTTCCAGCGGACGCACCAGATCGGGATCAGCGCCGGGCATCAACTGCGGCGACAGCTCGATCACCGACACCTTTGCGCCCAACGCTTCGTACACACAGGCCATCTCAAGACCGATGATGCCGCCACCGATCACCAGCAGGCGTTGCGGAACACCCTGCAATTCCAACGCGCCGGTGGAGTCGATCACGCGCGGGTCCACCGGCATGAACGGCAGCTTCACCGGCTCGGAACCGGCGGCAATGATGATCTGCTCGAAACCCAGCAATTGCGTGCCGCCATCCGGCGCGGTGACTTCCAGCACATGCGGACCGGCAAAACGCGCGGTGCCACGCACCACTTCAACCTTGCGCTGCTTGGCAAGCTGGGCAAGACCACCGGTGAGACGGCGCACGACGCTGCCTTTCCAGCCGCGCAGCTTGTCGATGTCCACCTGCGGCTCGCCGAAGCTCACGCCATGCGCGGCCATCGACTGCGCTTCGTCGATCACCTTGGCCGCATGCAGCAGCGCCTTCGAGGGAATGCAGCCCACATTCAGACACACGCCGCCAAGGGATTCCCAGCGCTCGACCAGCGTGACCTGCATGCCAAGGTCTGCGGCGCGAAACGCGGCGGTGTAACCGCCGGGACCCGCGCCGAGCACGACGAGCGGCACAGTGCGATCAGGCTTGGGACCGGCGACAACGCCAGACGCGCCCGTGTTCTGCGCGCTCAAGGCACGGCCTCGACCAACGCCTGCGGATCAGCCAGCATCTTCGACAGATACACGGCAAAGCGCGCGCCCGCCGCGCCATCGATCAGCCGATGGTCATACGACAGCGACAGCGGCAACATCTGGCGCGGCACGAAAGCCCCGCCCTGCCACACCGGTTTTGTCTGCGTGCGCGACACACCCAGAATCGCCACTTCCGGCGCATTGATGATCGGCGTGAACGCGGTGCCGCCGATGCCGCCCAGACTCGACACCGTGAAGCATCCACCCTGCATTTCCGTGCCCTTCAGCGTGCCCTTGCGCGCACGGTCGGACAGATCGGCCAGCGCGCGGGCAATGTCGTAGATGTCCTTGCGATCAGCATCGTGGATCACCGGCACCAGCAGGCCATTGGGCGTATCAGCCGCAAAGCCGATGTGCATGTACTGCTTCATCACCACGCTTTGTCCATCCGGATGCAGCGAAGCGTTGAACACCGGATATTCCTGCAACGCCTTCACCACCGCGCGGATCACGAAGGCCAGCGGCGTGAGCTTCACGCCCTGCGCAGCGGCGGCGTCCTTGAGCTTCGCGCGCTCGATCTCAAGATCGGTGATGTCGGCTTCATCGAACTGCGTGACATGCGGCAGATTCACCCACGCGGCATGCAGACGCGGCCCGGAAATTTTCTGGATGCGCCCCAGCGGTTTGACTTCAACGGGGCCGAACTTCGCAAAATCCACCGCAGGCACTTGAGGCAACGCAGCGCCCGCGCCCGCCGCACCGCCACCGGTGAGCACCTGCTTGACCCAAGCCTTCACATCCTCGTGCGTGATGCGACCTTTCTGGCCCGAACCCTTCACGCGCGACAAATCAACGCCCAACTCACGCGCCAGCTTGCGCACCGAAGGACCGGCATGCGCCTTGCTGAAACCGGCCTCATTGATCGGCGGCAACTGCGCACTGCCCACGGCAGCGCCGGCAGATGAAGCCGTTGCGGGCGGTGCAGCCGAAGCGCTTGCCCCGCTGGTTCGCGGTGGCGCGACCGTTGCCGTTGCCGCAGCCGCAGCACTGGCCGCCACCGGCGGCACAACACCGCGCACCGTCACCACCTTCGCGCCGCTGGAAACCTTGCCGCCCTTTTGTATGTGCACGGCCTCGACGACGCCGGCCACGGTGGACGGCACATCCATCGTCGCCTTCTCGGTTTCCAGCGTCGCCAGCGGCGTGTCGACTTCAACCGTATCGCCGAGCTTTGCCATCACGTCGATCACGCTGACTTCGGCGAAATTGCCCAAGTCAGGCACGACGACATCGATGGATACCGGCGCAGCTGGCGCCGTTGCCGCAGCAGGTGCGGAGCTTGCAACCGCAGCAGCGCTTGAATCCGCGCCCGCCGCAGCCGGCGCCTCCCCGCGCAGCGTCACCACCAGCGATCCGGCGGACACTTTATCCCCGGCCTTCACGCGCACGCTCTCCACCACACCGGCTGCGGTGGAGGGCACATCCATCGTCGCCTTCTCGGTCTCCAGCGTGACCAGCGACGTATCGACTTCCACCGCATCGCCGGGCTTCACCAGCACTTCGACAACGGCGACTTCGTTGAAATTACCCAGATCGGGCACGCGGACTTCAATCACTGCGGACAATCGCGTAACCCTCAACTGTTGATCGGGTTGGCTTTCGATACATCGATACCCAGCACCGCAACGGCCCTGGCAACGATGCTGCGGTCAATCGAACCTTCATCGGCCAGCGCCTTCAAAGCGGCCAGCACGATGTAGCGGCGATCCACCTCGAAATGATCGCGCAGCGCCGCGCGGCCATCGCTGCGGCCAAAGCCATCGGTGCCCAGCGCAACGTAACGGCCCGGAATCCACTGGCGAATCTGATCGGCCACCAGACGCATGTTGTCGGTGCAGGCGATCACGGGCTGCGTGCGCGCGGCAAACAACTGCGCCACATAAGGCTGCTGCGCATCGCGCTCCGGATGCAGCAGATTCTCGCGCTCCACATGCAGCGCCTCGCGGCGCAGTTCGCTGAAGCTCGTCACCGAGTACACATCGGAGGGAATCTGGTAGTCGGTCTCCAACATCTCGGCGGCAGCCAGCACTTCGCGCAGGATCGTGCCGGAACCCAGCAACGTGGCGCGCGGCTGCGCTGCACGCGGCATCTTGTCACCGCCCGCCTTCTTGTCACCGGCCTTCAACGCGCTCTGTTTCAACAGATACGCACCCTTCAGGATGCCTTGCTCCGCGCCCACAGGCATCGCCGGCTGCGCGTAGTTCTCATTCATCACCGACAGGTAGTAGAAAACGCTCTGCTGCTCCACATACATCTTGCGCAGGCCGTCGTGAATGATCACCGCAAGCTCATACGCATACGCCGGATCATAGGCGCGGCAGTTCGGCACCGTCGTGGCCACCAACTGGCTGTGACCGTCCTGATGCTGCAAGCCTTCACCGGCCAGCGTGGTGCGTCCGGCCGTTGCGCCCAGCAGAAAGCCGCGCGCTTGGATGTCGCCCGCAGCCCAGAGAAAATCGCCCACGCGCTGGAAGCCGAACATCGAGTAATAGATGTAGAACGGCACCATGAACTGACTGTGATTGGCATAGGCCGTGCCCGCCGCAATCCACGAACAGGTGGCTCCGGCTTCGTTGATGCCCTCTTCCAGCATCTGCCCCTTGCGATCTTCCTTGTAGGGCATCAACTGCTCGGCATCCTGCGGCGTATACAACTGACCGACCGCCGAATAGATACCGATCTGGCGGAACAACCCTTCCATGCCGAACGTGCGCGCTTCATCCGGCACAATGGGCACGATCTGCTTGCCGATGTTTTTGTCTTTCAGCAGCGCGGTGAGGATGCGCACGAAGGCCATCGTCGTGGAAATCTCGCGCTCGCCGCTGCCATCGAGCAGTGGCTTGAACGTGTCGAGCGGCGGAATCTCAAGCGGCGCAGCGGTAACGACGCGACGCGGCAGATAGCCGCCCAACGCCTCGCGCCGCGCCTTCAGGTAGCGAATCTCGTCGCTGTCTTCGGCGGGCTTGACGAACTTGAAGTTGGCGATGGTCTCATCGTCGAGCGGGATGCGCAGATTCTGGCGGAAGCTGGCCAGCGATTCGGCGTCCATCTTCTTCTGCTGATGCGCCACCATCTGACCTTCGGCGGCCTTACCCAAGCCAAAGCCCTTCACCGTATGCGCCAGAATCACCGTGGGCCGGCCCCTGTGCGCCATCGCCGCTGCGTAGGCCGCATGCACCTTGTAGGCATCGTGACCGCCACGATTCAGACGCCAGATATCCTCATCCGACATATTGGCGACCATCGCCGCCAGTTCCGGATACTTGCCGAAGAAATGCTCGCGCGTATACGCGCCGCCCTTGGCCTTGAAGTTCTGGTACTCGCCATCCACGCACTCTTCCATGCGCCGGCGCAGCGCGCCGCTGTGATCGCTCGCCAGCAGCGGGTCCCAGCGACGGCCCCACAGCAGCTTGATCACATTCCAGCCCGCGCCGAAGAACGCCGATTCCAGTTCCTGAATGATCTTGCCGTTGCCGCGCACCGGACCATCGAGGCGTTGCAGATTGCAGTTCACGACGAAGATCAGATTGTCGAGACCCTCGCGCACCGGCATCGTCAGCGCGCCCATCGACTCCGGTTCATCCATCTCGCCGTCGCCGCAAAAGCACCAGACCTTGCGATCAGAGGGCTGCGTCAACCCACGGTTTTCCATGTACCGGATGAAGCGCGCCTGATAGATCGCCATCATCGGACCCAGGCCCATCGACACCGTGGGGAACTGCCAGAAGTCCGGCATCAACCAGGGATGCGGATAGCTCGACAACCCGCCGCCGCCCACTTCCTGACGAAAGCGCTTGAGGTTGTCTTCCGACAACCGCCCTTCGAGGAAGGCCCGCGCATACACGCCGGGGGAACTGTGGCCCTGCATGAACACCAGATCGCCGGGGTGCGACTCGGAGGCCCCGCGCCAGAAGTGGTTGAAGCCGACCTCGTACAGCGTGGAGGAGGAGGCGTAGCTGGCCAGATGCCCGCCATATTCGGACGACACCTTGTTGGCCTGCTGCACCATCGCCACGGCGTTCCAGCGCATGTACGCTTCCAGACGCCGCTCCATCGCGTGATCGCCGGGGTAGACCGGCTCCTCGTTCACCGCAATCGTGTTCACATAGCCGGTGCTGGGGCGAAGCGACTTCCCGGCGCCGGAGCGCCTCGCGTGGTCAATCAGCTTTTCCAGCAGGAATTGCGCGCGCTGCTCACCCTCGACGCGAATGACCGAATCGATGGATTCGAGCCACTCGCGGGTTTCTACCGGGTCTTGATCCTGGAGATTCAATCGGCACCCATTGGCTAAAAAAAGTCAACAGCGGCGCTGTGCTAGCATGCATCGGACGCCGCGCGAAAAAGCCGCGCGATGATGCGATTTCAGGCACTGTCGGTCAAGCAAACCCATACGGAACATGTCGGCACTACTTCCCAGCAGCCTCCCAACCCGGATCGCCGTGCGGGAGGGCTTCCCGACCGCCGGGGAGTTGTCGCGCTTCGACGCGATAGTGGTCTTACTGCCCCCTGCCTCCACACCGGACCGGCGTTTGCCGGCAGCGGCGCAGTGGCGCGCGGCGGCGGCGTTGCATGCCTCAGCCTCGCGCGGCAAGCCCGCGCATGCCACCGCCAGCGCCACGCCACTGCACGCCACGAGCGGCACGCTGCCCGGCGCACTGGGCGTGCTGGGCTGGTGCCGCGAGGATGCCGAACCCTTTGAGGTGCTGCGCGCGGCAGGCGTCGCGGTGCAAAAGCTGCTGACCGAACGGCCCCGCGCCGCGCGCATCGGGCTGATCGCGCAGGTCGGCGCGCGGCAACGCGGCGTGTGGCAGGAAGCGCTGTGCGCCGCGCTGCTGACGCAGACTTTCGACCTGCCCGCCGACAAGAGCGACCCACCCCCGGCGCGGCCCGCGCTGCGGCTGACGCTGTTCGGCGGCACGAAGCTCGACCTGCGCCGCGTGATCGCCACCTCCGAAGCCACGAATCTGGTGCGCCATCTGACCGCGCTGCCGCCCAACCGGCTCGACGCTTCCGGCTATCGTCGCGTGCTCACGCTGCTGGCGCGGCGTCATGGCCTGCGTCTGCGCTGGCATGACGAACGCGCGCTGACGCGCTGGGGCGCGGGCGCGTTTCTGGCGGTGAGCCGTGGCAATCCGCGTCGCAATGCCGGCATCGCGCAACTGAGCTATCGCCCGCACAAACGCCGCGTCGATGCGCCGGTGGCGCTGGTAGGCAAGGGCGTGCTGTTCGACACCGGCGGCACGAACCTGAAGCCGCATCGCGCGATGCTCGACATGCACACGGATATGTCGGGCAGCGCGGTGGCGCTGGCCACGCTGATCGCTCTGGCGAAACTGCGCGCGCCGTTGCCCGCCGACGCCTGGCTTGCGATCACCGCCAATTCCATCGGATCGCGCGCCTATGTTCCGCAGGAAGTGATCCGCGCGGCCAATGGCACGACGATTCAGATCATCCACACCGATGCCGAAGGCCGTCTGGTATTGGCCGATACGCTGGTACTGGCCGCGCGCGGCAAACCCCGGCTGATCGTGGACTTTGCCACGCTGACCGGCTCCTGCGTGTATGCGTTGACCGAGCGTTACAGCGGCATCTTCGCCAGCAGCGAGCCATTGGCGATGCAGGCGCAAACGGCCGGCCGCGACAGTGGCGAGCGGCTATGGGCCTTTCCGATGCCGGAGGATTTCGACAGCGATCTCGACAGCCCCACCGCCGACATTGCCCAATGCGCGCCGGAGAGCAA
>JAITMN010000150.1 GCA_031277355.1 Nevskiaceae bacterium
TCCTATTGGCTCGAAGCATCGAACTCGCCGGATTTCCCGAAATACGGGGGGCATGATCTGCTCAATCTGCGGGCTCGCTGGCAGGCCACGCCGCTGTGGTCTTTCTTCGCGCGCGTCAACAATCTCACGGATGTTCGCTACGCGGACAGCGCGCAGATTTCCTCGAATACGCCGGTGTATTCACCGGGAATGCCGCGCACTTATTTTGGCGGCATCGATTGGCATTGGTAGTCGGGAGCGCACACATGAAACGGCGGACCTTGCTTTCGACCTTCGCGCTCGCGCCCTGGTGTTGTCTGCCGCGTTTGGTGTTGGCGGGTGAAGACCATGCAGCGATGCCGATGCAGCAAGGTGGCATCGCCATCAGCGCGACGTTTGCGCCGGATGGCAGTTTGTGGGTGGTCGGCCTGAATGAACATCGGCGATTGTTCGTGCAGCGCAGCGCCGACGCGGGGCAGCACTGGTCCGCCCCGCGTGTGCTCGAAACGGGCGCGGATGTGATTGCGGCCGATGGCGAGAATCGTCCGAAGTTGCGCTTCGGTCCCAATGGATGGGCCGTCATTTCTTACACGCAGCCCTTGTCGAAGCCGTACTCGGGCGAAATTCGCATGCTGCGGTCCGACGATGGCGCGATGACATTCTCCGCGCCGTTTACCGTGCATCAGGATCGGCAGGTGATCACGCATCGCTTCGAGTCGATTGCCTTTGATTCCAGCGGGGCGCTGCACACGTTGTGGATCGACAAACGCGATGTCGAACGCGCGGGTGACGCCGCCAGTTATGCGGGCGCGGCGGTGTACCGCAATGTGTCCCACGATGGCGGGAAAACCTTTGGGCCGGATATCAAAGTGGCGGATCACAGTTGCGAATGTTGCCGCATTGCGCTCGTTGACGATGGCAGTGGCGGGCTGGCGGCGATGTGGCGTCATGTGTTTGATGAGCACATCCGCGATCACGCCTTTGCGACGCTGGCGCGTGGCAGCGGAGAGTCGAGCCGCATCGTGCGATGCAGTTTCGACGACTGGCGCATCGACGCCTGTCCGCATCATGGGCCGGGTTTGGCCGCCGCTGCGTCGGGCGGCTTTCATGCCGTGTGGTTCGGTGTGCGCGATGAGGAGCCTGCCGTGCGGTACGCGCGGCTCGACGCACGCGGCAATCCGGCTGCGGATGTTCGCGTGATACCGGACCCTGGCGCCGAGCATGCCGATGTGTGCAGCGTTGGCGATAATGTGGTGATCGTGTGGAGAAGCTTCGACGGGCAGCGCACGCGCTATTCGGCATGGATTTCGCGTGATGATGGCAAGACATTTGATCAACAGCTATTGGGGCAGACTGATGCACAAGCCGACAATCCCCTTCTGGTGCGGCGGAACAACGAGGTTTTTGCGCTGTGGCGTGCGGGAGCGGATATCCATGCGGTTCGCGTTCTTGCATAGCGCGCGGCGCTTCGGCGTTGCGTTCACGCTGATCTGCGCATCGCTCTGTGCTGTGCCCGTTGCGGTGGCGGCGCCGCCGCAGACCGTGGAGCGATTCGATGCGAACACCTGGGAGCAGATGAAAACGCAGTTGCCGCGACCTTCGGCCATCGTGTTCACGGCAACGTACTGCGTGAACTGTCCGGCAGTGATGGATCGTCTCACGCAGGCGCTGCGCGAGCGAGGCTTGCAGCCGCATGTGATTGCAGTCGTCATCGACGAGGCAAGCACGGAGCAATTGTTGACCAGCCCTCACTACGAGCATGCATCGAGCCTGTTCGCATTCGCCGGCAACGAAGCGGCGCTGCGCTATGGCGTTGATCCGCGCTGGCGTGGCGAAACGCCCTACGTGGCGCTGCTGAACGCGGCGGGGCAGATCGTTTTTGCGGCAGGTACGCCGAGCGAGGCGAAGATCGGCGCGTGGCTTGGTTCGGATCAGCGCAACTAGGTCTTTGTCTCAAGCGCCTGCGCGCATCCGCGCAGGAATTTTTCCAGTTGTGCGATCTGCTTTGCGGTTAGGTCGGAGAGCATGCGCGTGGTGACCGTGTCGAAGGCTTCGCGGCTGCGGTGCAGCAGCTCCTCGCCCTGCCGCGTGATGCTCCAGCTATCGGCGCGCAGGTTGTGCGGATGCGGGCTGCGCGCCGCCAGACGACGTTCCGACAGCAATCGCAGCACCGACGTCATCGCCTGCGGTGACACCATCGAGTAGCGCGCCAGTTGCGCGCCGTTGATGCCCGGATTGGCGCTGAGGATGAACAGCGTGGAGACCTGCGCGAACGACAGCTCCACGCCCAGATCGCCCAGCGCCGATTCGATCGCGTCGCGGAAGTTCACGTTGACGCTGCGAAACAGCAGGCCAACGCGCTGCAACAGTTCGTAGTCAGCGCCGGGCATGTGCGAGGCTCATGTGGGGTACTGATCCTCGCGCACCCACCAGCCATGCACCTGCGGCGAAGCGGGCACCGGCAATCGCACCTTGCACAGCGGACCTTCATCCACGCGCTCGGCGTCGAGAATCACGAGGTCAGAGCGATTGGCTTCATTGAGGTTGTACGCCACGCCAAGCAGATAACCTTCGCCTTCGCGAGAACCCGCATGTTTCGGCGCGAACACCGGCTCGGCCAGCGAGATGTGCGGACCCGCGTTCCACAGTTTGTAGGTCTTGGTCTGCACGTCCATCGCGGCATAACAACTGCCCGGCGGCTGGCCTTCGGGCGCGGGGCAGGCGCCGTAGCCCCAGCGGTACGGCGCGGTGTTGTAGCGATCGTCCTGCTTGGGCAGCGGCATGTTCAGCGGGAACAGCATCTCCACGTCATAGCCCTTGTTGGGACCGTTGAGATTCGCACTGATGCGATGCAGGGTGCTGTAGCTGCCGGGCAGATCGGGCGGCGAGCCGTCTTTGTTCGGCATGAACGGAAACGGATTGCCCGGAGTCATTTCGGTGTCGAGATAAATGCGGCCCTTGTCTTCAAATACGCCCATTGTGTGCGTGCCGCTCATCGCCGGGCCTTCGATCCAGCGCAGGTCTTTGCCATCGCCGTGACGACGAAAGAAACCGAAGTAGGTTTTGCGAGTGGCGTCCCATGACCAATGCACGCCGCCTCGACGCATTTGCTCCAGGTCTATCGCCAGTGGCACCACATACAGCACGATATGATTTTCAGTGACGCCGAAGTCGTGCAACAGGCCAACGTAAGGCACTTTGATGCGCGCTTCCCAGATTTTCTTGCCCGTGTCCTTTTCAAGCTCGAACACCGACACCACGTCGCTGCCGAATCCTTCGGCTTCATAACCGAAGGCGATGATGTTGCCGGTGCGCGAACAGATTTTCGGGTGAGCGGTGAAGGGCTGTGTTTCCGGCAGTTGGCCATCGAAGGTGTAGATGGGGTCCACCGTTTCCAGCGTGTTCAGGTCCATCGCCACCGGCGGGCTGTCTTCCTTCAACGCCAGGATCAGGCCCTTGTGATTCAGCACATGCGTGTTGGCGGTGGTGCGGTTCAAACCCTGCACTGAAGGATCGTCGAGCGAGGGGTTGCGATACATCGGGAACAGCGACCGGCCGGCGCGATCCTGCGCCAGATAGCGCAGGCTGCGAATGAATCGCGTGCGGTAGTCCACGCGGCCATTGTGGATGCGAAACAGCCGCGCGTGACCTTCGGCGTCGAAGGGGATGTTGCCGGGGCGCAGCGGATATTGTGGGTCCGGGCCGGTGGCGTAGAAACCGCCCGACAGATCGCTGGGCAGTTGCCCTTCGATCACGCAGTCCGCCACGGTGATTTCGGCGCGGATCGGCGTGAATTGCCCGCCGGAGCCGGCCGTGCGCGCGGGCATCTTGCGGGGAGGGGTGTAGCTGGAAGGGGTGTCTGTGGCGCTCATGGTGTTTTCCCGATTTGGCTGGACGGGGGGGGGTATTTATATCAATGCGTTGATAAGATATCAACTTATTGATAATAAGCAAGGGGCTGCCCATTGTTGCAATCACGCGCTAGAGTTCGACGTAGAACTGAAAGGGGGGGGGAATCAGGGTGAAATTCCTTTGCGATAAAACAAGCCGCGCGATCACGCGCCTGATGCCGGCGCTGGTCGCGCTGATGCTGACGCAACCGGTTCTGGCTGCGCAGAGCAGTGGTATCGACGCCGAGATCGATGCGCTGACGGCGCGCGTGGAAAAACTCGAAGGCACGCGCGCGATCAAGAAACTGCAACGCGCCTTCGGCTACTACGTGGACCGTGGACTCTGGGGCGACGCAGCCGATTTGTTCGCCGACAGGGGGACCATCGAGATCGGTCTGGATGGCGTCTATGTGGGGCGCGACAGAATCCGTGAATACCTCAAGCGCCTGCATGGTGGTCAGGAAGGGCTGATCTACGGACAACTCAATGAGTGGATCACCTTGCAGCCGGCGGTGTTCATCGCGCCGGATGGCCGCACCGCCACGGCGCGCTGGCGCGATCAGGGCATGCTGGGGCAGTACAAGAAACACGCCGAATGGCGTGATGGAGTTTATGAGAACGCCTATGTGAAGGAAG
>JAITMN010000172.1 GCA_031277355.1 Nevskiaceae bacterium
GCGCGACATCTCACCTGGAGCTACGCCGCGTTCATCTCCTGTTTCGCAGCCCGCCGCGCCGCCATCACATCGGTGCGCCAATGAATCCGGCGAGCGGCGAGAAGCAACCGGCCGATCAATCCAGCGCCGCATCCACCGGCCTGCGACATCAACTCGGCACGTTGTTGCGCTCCACGCTGCGTTCGCGTGCCGGCAAGGCCATCCTGTGGCTTGCCGCAGGCATCCTGCTCGTCATCATCGCAACGGCCTATGGTCAAGTGCGGCTGAATCAGTGGAACAAGCCTTTCTACGATGCACTCTCGCGCCGCGACGTGGGTGATTTCCTGTATCAGCTCGGCGTGTTTCTGCTGATCGCCGGCGCACTGCTGACGCTGGGCGTGGCGCAGCGCTGGCTGGTGGAAACACTGAAGATGCGTCTGCGCGATGGACTGGTGCGCGACCTGCTCGATCACTGGATGCGTCCACGGCGCGCGTTCTGGCTCGCCAACAGTTCCATTGGCGTGAATCCGGATCAGCGCATGCACGAGGATGCGCGCAAGCTGTGCGATCTGACCGCCGATCTGGGCACCGGCCTGCTGCAAGCCTCGATTCTGTTCGTCACATTTGCCGGCGTGCTGTGGGGCATGTCGGCCGATTTCACGATCCGTTTCAGCGGCGTGGATTACGCTGTGCCCGGTTTCATGTTGTGGGCGGCGATTGTCTATGCCGCGCTCGGATCAGTGTTCACGCTATGGGTAGGCCGCAGCCTCGTTGACCGCAACGCCGATCGCTACGCGCGTGAAGCGGACCTTCGCTTCTCGCTGGTGCGCGTGAACGAACATCTGGATGGCATCTCGCTGGCCGGCGGTGAAGCCGACGAGCAGCGGCGCGTGGAACTGCGATTCGGTGAAGTGCTGGCCTCCACGGTGCGATTGATTGCAGGGCTTACCAATCTCACCTGGGTCACCGCCGGTTTCGGCTGGATCACCATTGTCGCGCCGATCCTCGTTGCCGCGCCGCTGTACTTCGGCGGCAAGATTTCCTTCGGCGGTCTGATGATGGCGGCAGCGGCGTTCACGCAGGCGCAGGGTTCACTGCGCTGGTTCGTCGATAACTTCAGCGTATTGGCCGACTGGCGCGCCACGTTGCTGCGCGTGGCGAGTTTTCGCGATGCGCTGACCGCGCCCGATGCCGAGCGGCAATTCGCCGAGCGCATCGACTATCAGACGACGCAGTCCGGCTGTTTTGAGATCGAACGCCTGCGCGTGTCGTCGATGTCGGGCGACGAAGGCTTGGCCGAATCGGCGGTTACGGTGCAGCAGGGTGAGCGCGTATTGATCGTCGGCGTACACAGCACCGAGCGCACATTGCTGTTTCGTGCGCTGGCCGGTCTGTGGCCCTGGGGCTCGGGGCGCGTGGCCTGGCCTGAAGGACGCAGTGTGTTCTTCCTGCCGGGCGGCACACCTTATCTGCCGCGCGGCACGTTGCGCGAAGCGCTGGCTTATCCGGCCAAAGTGGCCGACTTCGACGCATCGCGTTACGCGCACGCGCTGAAGCGCCTGGGATTGGCGCGTCTGATTCCGGCGCTCGATGAAGCGCGCCGCTGGGATCATGAACTGGGCTTTGATGAACAGCTCACGCTGTCGTTCGCGCGCATCCTGTTGCAACAACCGCCGTGGGTGCTGATCGACGGAACGCTGTGCGCGCTGGATGATGAAGCGCAGGAGAAAGTGATTGAAGTGCTCGACAGTGATCTGGCGGGCACCGGCATCATCCACATCGGCCGCACCGTGCTGACACGCAGCGCAACGCCGCCGCGCGTGCTGCACATCGAAGGCGCGCCCGCAGATGACGAGGTGACCACGCCATGAGCCGCCCACACTCCATCGCGTGGCGTCGAATCGCATTGCGCTGCGCGAGTCTGCTTCTGATGTTCGCGCCGTTGTTCGTCAGCGCGCAGGAACTGCAATTCCAGACGCCAGCCACGCCCAACGATGCCGCCACTGCCGCTGCGATGCGCGATCTGGCTGCGCGCGTGTTGCCCGTTTACGAAGAGCGCGATACTGATCGTTTCCTCGAACGTCTGTCGATCATTCAGGCCGTGGCCGGCGACTACGCGCCGGCCCGTTCCAGCCGCCAATCGTTGCGCACACGGCGACCGGCGGACGCCACCGCCGATGCAGACGGGCAGGGCGCAGGCATCGCGCGATTGCTCGACATCACCATTCACGCCTTGGCGCTGCAACGCGACAGCGGCAGGCCCTTCGAGCAGACATTCGGCGATGCCGTCCGCGAAGCGATCACGCCGCTCAGTGACCTGCAAGCCTTCGCCATCACCGGCTGGCGAGCCCCGCCGCTGCGGGAATTGGAGCAGGAACTGCAACAGGACTTCGACCGGCAACGTGGCCGCAGCACCATCGCGCTGGCCGATGCGGTTGATCTGCTGCGAGGCTACTTCCTGTTCGACGCGCAGCGCCGCTTTGCCGCGCCGCTGCGTGCGCTGGCGTCTGAAGACGAGCGGCGGCGTTATGTGTTCGAGTCCGTGCGCGTGCCCGCCGCCAATGGCGTGCAACTGCAAGCGCAGGTGGTGCGTCCGAAAAACAGCGCCCGCGCCATGCCCGCGTT
>JAITMN010000221.1 GCA_031277355.1 Nevskiaceae bacterium
ATCGGTGGATATCGGAATGTCCGGTCGCACCGCGCGCAGACGGCGCAGCTTCTGCTTGAATTCCAGCACCGTGTAACCGCGACGCATCGCCGACAGCACGCGATCCGAACCGCTCTGCACCGGCAGATGCAGATGATTGGCAAGCTTGGGCGTGCGCGCATAAGCGGCGATCAGGCCATCGCCAAAATGCAGCGGATGCGAAGTGGTGAAGCGAATACGTTCGATTCCGGGCAGCGCGGCCACCGCGAGAATCAACTGCCCCAAATCCATCGGCTCCGCGCCTTCACGCTCACCTTCATAGGCGTTGACGTTCTGCCCCAGCAACGTGATCTCGGCAACACCCTGCGCCGCGAGGCCACCGACTTCGCGCAGCACATCGGCGGCGGGGCGGCTGATCTCGTCCCCGCGCGTATAAGGCACCACGCAATAACTGCAATACTTGCTGCAGCCTTCCATGATCGACACGAACGCGCTCGCCCCTTCGGCGCGCGGCTCGGGCAGGCGGTCGAATTTTTCGATCTCGGGGAAACTCACATCCACCTGCGCGCGTCCAGTGCCGCGCAGCGCGCCGATCATCTGCGGCAGCCGGTGGATGGTCTGCGGGCCGAACACCAGGTCCACGTGCGGCGCACGCCGGACAATCGCCTCGCCCTCCTGACTCGCCACACAGCCGCCCACGCCGATGATGAGCTCCGGACGCTGTTGTTTCAGCAGTCGCCATTGGCCCAACAGCGAGTACACTTTGTCCTCAGCTTTGTCACGGACCGAACAGGTGTTGACCAACAGGATGTCTGCCGATTGCTCGTCCCGAGCGGGCACGAAGCCCTGTGCCACGGCGAGCACGTCCTCCATTCGCGAGGAGTCGTACTCGTTCATCTGGCAGCCGTATGTCTTGATGAAATAGCGATCTGGCATGGCAAAAGCAGTGCAAGTCTACCGATGTTTGCGCGACAATGACTCGCAATTGGCGCAAACGACTGCCCACAAGGGAATTTTTTGCTGCTTCGGCAGCGTTTTTCGATTACAGTTTCACATAGATGGCTAGGGAGAGCAGCATGAGCGCTCAATCACAGACGTTCTACAACGACAAGGTTGTCCGTCAGTTCACCGTAATGACCGTGGTCTGGGGCATCGTCGGCATGCTCGTGGGCGTGTTGCTGGCCGCGCAGTACTACTGGCCGGTGCTGAACTTCGATCAGCATGTGAGCTGGCTCAGCAATGGGCGGCTGCGGCCCCTGCACACCAACGCGATCATCTTTGCCTTCGGCGGCTGCGCGCTGTTTGCTTCGAGCCTGCACATCGTGCAACGCACCTGCCACGTGCGGCTGATCTCCGACGGCCTGGCGGCGTTCGTGTTCTGGGGCTGGCAGGCCATCATCGTGGCCGCCGCAATCACGCTGCCGCTGGGTTATACGCAGGGCATGGAATACGCCGAACTGGTGTGGCCCATCGACGTCGCGATCACCGTGGTGTGGCTGGCGTATGCGGCGCTGTTCTTCGGCACGATTGCCAAGCGCCACGTGCAGCATATCTATGTGGCCAACTGGTTCTTCGGCGCTTACATCATCACGATTGCGCTGCTGCATGTGGTGCGCAATCTTGCCATTCCCACCGGCTGGATGAGTTCCTATCCGGTGTACAGCGGCGCGGTCGATGCAATGGTGCAGTGGTGGTACGGCCATAACGCCGTGGGCTTCTTTCTCACCGCGGCCTTTCTCGGCATGATGTACTACTTCATTCCGAAGCAGGCCGAGCGGCCCATTTATTCCTACCGTCTGTCGGTGGTGCATTTCTGGGCGCTGATTGCGATCTACATGTGGGCCGGTCCGCATCATCTGCTCTACGCCGCACTGCCGGACTGGGCGCAGTCGCTGGGCATGGTGTTCTCGCTGGTGCTGCTGGCCCCGTCATGGGGCGGCGCGATCAACGGCATCCTCACGCTGTCGGGCGTGTGGCACAAGCTGCGCACCGATCCGATATTGAAGTTCCTGATCGTGGCGCTGTCGTTCTACATGATGTCCACGTTTGAAGGGCCGATGATGTCGATCAAGACGGTCAATTCATTGTCTCACTACACCGACTGGACCATCGGCCACGTTCACTCCGGCGCGCTGGGCTGGGTGGCGATGATTTCCATTGGCTCGCTGTATGCGCTGTGGCCACGGCTGCTGGGCCTGAAGCAGATGTACTCGACCAAGTGGATCGACACGCACTTCTGGATTCACACCGTCGGCGTGGTGCTGTACATCGCCTCGATGTGGATCGCCGGCGTGATGCAGGGAATGATGTCGCGCGCCACCGATCCCAATGGCACGCTGGTCTATCCGGAGTTCATCTCCACGCTGATCGAGACCAAGCCGTACTACCTGATCCGTCTGGCCGGCGGCGTGCTGTGTCTGATCGGCATGGGGCTGATGCTGGTGAACGTACTGAAGACGCTGCAACAGGCAAAGAATCCGGCGCCGCAACCGGTGCTGGAGCCGGATGCCGCGCAGGCGCGAGCGTAGAGGGAACTGCCATGAGCGGTACACACGAAAAGATCGAGAAGAACGTCGGCCTGATGGCCGTGCTGATTGCAGTGGCGGTGTCGTTCGGCGGATTGGCCGAAATCATCCCGCTGATGTTTCAGGCCGAAGCCATCGAGCCGCTGCCCGGCGTCGTGCCACGACCAGCGCTGGAACTGGCCGGCAACGACATCTACGTGCGCGAAGGCTGTTACAACTGCCATTCGCAGATGGTGCGCACGCTGCGCTTTGAAACCGAACGCTACGGTCACTATTCGCTGGCCGGCGAGTCGGTGTACGACCGGCCGCATCAATGGGGCAGCAAGCGCACCGGGCCTGATCTGGCGCGCGTTGGTGGCCGTTACTCCGACGACTGGCACCGCGCGCATCTGACCGACCCGCGCAGTGTGGTGCCGGAGTCGAACATGCCCGGCTATGGCTGGATGGCCGAGCGCTTCGTGGATGGCGACACCATCGCCCGTCACATGCGGGCGCGGCGCAAGCTGGGTGAACCGTATACCGACGAAGACATCGCGGGCGCAGCCAAGGCCGTGGAAGGCGCCAGCGAAATGGACGCGCTGATCGCCTACCTGCAAGGGCTGGGCCGGCACGCGCCGCTGGGGAATTGAACATGGTGTCCGGATTGATCACCGCGTTGCTGCTGGCGCTGTTCATCGGCGGCTGGATATGGGCCTGGAGCCCAGCGCGCAAAAGGGATTTCGACGCGGCTGCACAATTGCCGCTCAATGATGACGCGGCCCCGGCCGGCAAGGAGCACAGACCATGAGCCCGTTCTGGTCCTTCTACATCATCTTGTTGGTGGTGATAAACCTCGGTGGCTGCACGTTTCTGCTGTGGTGGACTTCGCGTCCCAAGCTCGATGATCCGGGCAACACCAGCCATGTATGGGATGGCGACATCACCGAATACGACAAACCGTTGCCGCGCTGGTGGATCAACCTGTTCTATCTGACGCTGGTGTTCTCCGTCGGTTATCTGATCTGGTATCCGGGCGCGGGCAGCTTTGCCGGCATCGGCAAGTGGACTTCGCAAAATGAAGTGGCGAAGGATCAGGCCGCCGGCGATGAAAAGCTCGCTGCAACCTTCCGTCCGTTTGAAGGCAAGTCCATCGACGAACTGGCGCGCGATGCCACCGCGCGGGCGCTGGGCCGGGGCATCTACGGCAGCCAATGCGCCACCTGCCATGGCGCGCTGGCGCAGGGCGCAAACGGTTATCCGAATCTCACGGACAACATCTGGCATTGGGGCGGCAGCGCCGAACAGGTGACGCAGACGGTGTTGCAGGGGCGCACCGCAGCGATGCCAAGCTGGAGTGAGGCGCTGACCTCGATGGGCGGCGCGAACGCGGTGGACGATGTGACCACCTATGTGCTGTCGCGCACCGATTCCTCGCTGCTGTCGACCAACGCGGAGGCCATCGCGCGCGGCGGCAAGCTGTTCGCCAGCGTGTGTTCGGCCTGTCATGGCGCCGATGGCCGTGGCAATGTCGATCTGGGTTCGCCCGATCTCACCGACAGCGATTGGCTGTATGGCCGCAGCCGCGCGGCAATCCGCGAAGGCATCGAACGGGGTCGCAATGGCGTGATGCCTGCGCAGCAACCGCTGATCGGTGAAATGCGCGCGCGTCTGGCGGCCGCGTATGTCTGGTCGCTATCACATCCCACAGCATCGCAATGATTCAGCAAGGCACCGACTTCGACCATCCGCGCCGATCGCTGGCGCAGCGGGCCGGAGCGGTGCTTTGGCCGAGTTTTTTTGCCGCCGGCGTGGGAACGGTGGTGCTGTTTGCGCTGGTGGACCCCGTTGACCTGTTCGATCTGATCTTTCCCGAAGCGGAAATATCACGCGGATTGGGCTACTCGCTGGGTTTCTTCTCACTCTGGATCGCCACGTTCAGCTCCAGCGTGTTCACGTGGATATTGCTGCGGCCGAGCAGCCGCTACAACCATCCCATGCGGCCGGGTTGATCGTGGCCGAGAACACGCAAACTGCCGGGGCTGCCTACGTCAGCGAGGCGAAGATTTATCCGCGCGGCGTGGATGGCCGCTATCAGCGTCTGCGGCATCTGGCTGCCTTCGTGCTGCTGGGGCTGTACTACCTGCTGCCGTGGGTTCGATGGAATGGCAATCAGGCGGTGCTGCTTGATCTTCCCGCGCGGCTGTTTCGCATCTTCGGTCTGGTGTTCTGGCCGCAGGATTTTCTGTTTCTCGCGCTGCTGCTGATCATCGCGGCGCTGTCGCTGTTCTTTTTCACCGCGCTCGCGGGCCGCTTGTGGTGCGGCTACGCCTGCCCGCAAACAGTGTGGACCGAAGCCTTCCTGATGATGGAGCGCTGGACCGAAGGCAATCGCAACGAGCGGATGCGCCTCGACGCCGCGCCGTGGTCGGCGCACAAGCTGCTGCGCAAGGGCAGCAAACATCTGCTGTGGGCGGTGTTCGGATTGTGGACCGGCTTCACGTTCGTGGGCTTCTTCACGCCCATCCTGCCGCTGGCCGAGCGCGTGCTGAGCTTCTCGCTGGGCGGCTGGGAAACATTCTGGATTCTGTTCTATGGCTTTGCCACCTGGGGCAATGCCGGCTTCCTGCGCGAGCAGGTCTGCAAATACATGTGTCCGTATGCGCGCTTTCAAAGCGCGATGTTCGATCGCAATTCGCTGATCATTTCGTATGACCCGATGCGCGGCGAACCGCGCGGCCCGCGCCGCCGTGGCCTCGCCGATGTGATCGCACGCGGTCGCGGACTGCTCGACAACATCACCGCCAGCAATTACGTGTTCGAGGCCAGCCAACACCCCAGCGCCGCTGCGCAGGCCAGCGCAGCGCGCGGCACGATCACCTTTGATCAAACCTATTCGGCTTCCGCAAACACCCCGCGCACCGCCCCGGCTCCCGAACAATTGGGCGACTGCGTGGACTGCACGATCTGCGTGCAGGTCTGTCCCACTGGCATCGACATTCGCAATGGCCTGCAATACGAGTGCATTGCCTGCGGAGCCTGCATCGACGGCTGCAACGAAGTGATGAGCAAGCTGGGGTATCCGCGCGGGCTGATCCGCTACTCCACGCAGAACGCCATCGAGGGCAAGCCCACGCGCATCGCGCGTCCGCGCATCGCGATCTACGCCACGCTGCTGGTGCTGTTGATGGCCGGCTGGACCTGGGGCGTTTCGCATCGCAGTTCCTTCATCGCTGAGGCGATACGTGATCGCAACGCGCTGTATCGCATCGACGGGGATCACATCGACAACACCTACACGCTGAAGATCGTGAACAAGCGCGACATGCCCGTGATGTTTCGCGTGTCGATCAGCGGCGGCCCGGAAGGGCTGCGGATGGCCGATGTGCCGGAGCTGGTTGAAGCCCCGCCCAATGGCGTGCTGTCGCTACCGCTGACGCTCATCGCGCCCGAAGCAACGCGCGGCCTGCACCGGCTGCATTTCATCGTCGAAAGTCAGGGCGATGGCAGTCGCGCAGAAGTGGACAGCCGTTTCTTCGGACCTGGCCGCGACCGGGACGACCGGGATGAACGTCGCGACGAACATCAACGTGAGCACCGCTGAGCCTTCCTCGAAGTTCTGGCGCGAACCGATGATGTGGCTGGTGATAGGACTGCCGCTGTCGGCGGTGATCGCCAGCGTGTGGTTGCTGGTGAAGCTGTCGGGCGATCCGCTCAATGATGTGGTGAGAGACGACGTGCAGCGCGTGGCCGAAGCGCAGGTGGTGAATCTTGCGCCGGATGAACTGGCGCAGCAGCGCGGCCTTGCGATGCTGCTCAGCGTCGTGGATGACCGGCTCGAACTGCGCACGGCTTCGGGCGAGCTGCCACAGACCGGCGCGCTGCATCTGCTGTTGGCGCATCCGCTGGATGCCTCGCAAGACCGCGAACTGCTGCTGCAACCCGATGGCGATGTGTGGCGCACCGATGCGCCGGCAACCGATCACGACTGGAACATCACGGTCACGGCGCAGGACGGCGCTTGGCGCATCACCGGCCGTCTGCTGCGCGATGGCAAGGCAGCGTTGCTGCAATCGACGCTGGCGCGGCGGTGACGCCGCACGACACCACCTGCTTTCACTGCGGCGAAGGGCTGCCGGCCTTGCCGGTGGAGCAGAGCATCGAAGGCCAAACGCATCGCTACTGCTGCGCGGGCTGCGCGGCGGCGGCGATGTGGATTCACGATGCACACCTTGATGACTACTACCGTCTGCGCAGTGATCCGGCCGGCCGCGTGCAAACCGAAGCCACCGATCTTTCGGCATGGGATGAAGTCGAACTGATCGACAGCGAATCGCGGCTCACGCCATCGGGACGCGAGATCACGCTGGTCACCGATGGCATGCGCTGCGCGGCCTGCGCGTGGCTGATCGACCGTGCGCTGTCGCGCGAAGCAGGCGTGATCGGCGTCAGCGCGAACGCGGTGACGGGCCGCATCCGCATCGAATGGAATCCGCACGAACGCAAGTTGTCGGCGCTGCTGCGGCGATTGCTGTTGCTGGGTTACCGCCCCGCACTGGCCGGTTCGATGCAGCGTGAACGTCAGCGCCGCGAAGATCGCCGCCGCTGGCTGCTGCGCGTAGGGCTTGCAGGGCTGGGCACCGTGCAGGCGATGATGTTCGCCGAAGCGCTGTATCTGGATACAGCAGGACAGATGCCGCTGCCCACGCGCGACTTTCTGCGCTGGATCACGTTCCTGATCGCAACGCCGGTGGTGTTCTGGTCGGGCTGGCCTTTTCTCTCCGGCGCATGGCGCGAGTTACGCGAACGCATGCCGGGCATGGATACGCTGGTGGCGACATCAGTGTTGCTGGCCTGGGGCGCAAGCACAGTGGAAACGCTGCGCGGCGGACCGCAGGTGTGGTTCGACGCCGCCGTGATGTTCGTATTCCTGCTGCTGCTGGCGCGGATGCTGGAACGTCGCGCCCGCTCTCTGGCCGCCGCGCGCGTGGATGCGCTGGCGCAGGCGCAGCCGCGCAGCGCGATGCGCGAGCGTGAGGATCAGAGTCTGGAGTCGATTCCGGTGGCGCGTCTGAAGCCCGGCGACATCGTGCGTGTGGCCGCAGGCGCAACGCTGCCCGCCGATGGCGTGCTGCTCGATGATGAAGCCTCATTCAGCGAAGCGCTGCTCACCGGCGAGAGCCGTCCGGTGCGGCATGTGGCCGGCGACGCAGTGCTTGCCGGCAGCGGCTGCGGTGATCGCGCGGTGCGAGTTCGCGTCACCGCGACCGGCGCGCGCACGCGGCTGTCGGAGTTGTCGCATCTGGTGCTGCGTGCGCAGGAGCAACGTCCGCGCATCGCACGCATCGCCGATCGCATCGCCTCGCGCTTCGTCGTCGTGCTGTTGCTGGCGGCGATTGCAATGTACCTGCTGTGGCTGCGCATCGAACCGGCGCGTGCGTTCGAAGTGGCGCTGTCGCTGCTGGTCATCAGTTGCCCGTGCGCGTTGTCGTTGTCGGTGCCGGCTGCGCTGGCGGCGGCGCATGGCACGTTGTCGCGCATCGGTGCGCTGGCCGTGCGCGCCGATGCGCTCGATACGCTATCGCGCGTCAGCGATGTGGTGTTCGATAAAACCGGCACGCTGGGCGGCGATGCCTGGCGCATCGCCGATGTGGAGACTTTCAACAACGCCATCACACCCGAAACCGCGCTGCAATGGGCGGCGGCGCTGGAACGCGACGTGCATCATCCCATTGCCGGCGCGTTTCAATGGCTGCAAGCCGAGCGCAGCGATGGCGGCGCACCCGCGCTGCAAGCTGATGCGGTGCAAGTGACGACCGGCCAAGGCATCAGCGGCATCGTCAATGGCCGCGCGCTGCGCTTGGGCACTGCGCCCTTCGCCGCTGCCCGCACCGACGATGGCGCGGTGTGGCTGGGCGACGGCGCGCAGCCTCTGGCGCGCTTCGCCTTGCAGGAAAGCCAGCGCGAAGGCGCACGCGAAACCGTGCAGGCATTGCGTCAACGCGGCCTTGCGCTGCATCTGTTCAGCGGCGATGGCGAAGCCGCCGTGCAAGACTTTGCGCGCAACCTCGATCTGCCCGCTGCCAACACATACGGACGCCTGTCGCCGGAAGACAAACTCTCGCATCTGCGCGAACTGCAAAGCCAAGGCCGCATCGTTGCAATGGTAGGCGACGGCTTGAACGACGCGCCGGTGCTGGCGGGCGCGGATGTCTCCATCGCCGTGCCGGGCGCCGCGCCGCTGGCGCAGCAGTCGGCCGATCTGGTGCTCACCGCGCCATCGCTGCAACGTCTGCCGCGTCTGTTCGCATTGGCCGCGCGCACGCGCGCCGTCATCCGGCAAAACCTCGCGCTGTCGCTGGGCTACAACCTGATCGCGCTGCCGCTGGCGGCAATGGGTATGGTGCGACCGTGGATCGCTGCGCTCGCCATGGTGGTATCGTCATTGACCGTGACGCTGAACGCACTGCGCCTGTCGCGCGACAATCCGCTGCAAGAGGCCCGAAGATGAACGCGCTGCTGCTGCTGATTCCGCTGAGTCTGTTGCTGCTGGTGGCGGCAATCTGGGCTTTCGTGTGGGCAGTGAAGAACGAGCAGTTCGACGACCTCGACACGCCGCCGCTCGATATCCTCTCGAAAGATCAGCACGAGCACGGCGATGAGCCCTGAACTGCTGGTCATCGGCAGCGCGCTGCTCACCGGTCTCATGGGCGGCGGTCACTGCGCATTGATGTGCGGCGGCATCGCCACCGGGTTTTCAGCCAGCGCGCCCGCAACACCCACCTCAACGCAGCGCGGCTGGCTCACCGCGCTGCAACCCAACCTCGGACGCATCGCCACCTACACACTGGCCGGCATGATCGCCGGTGGCCTCGGCCACGGCATCGTGTCCGTGGCGCGCAATCCAACACTCACGCTGACACTGCGCGCCGCCGTGGGAGTGGTGCTGATCATCGCCGCACTGCGACTGCTGGATCGCAGCGGCCGCCTCACCTTTCTCTCACTGCCGGCGCGACTGGGCTACCGCCTGACGCAACCCCTGCAGCGCCGCGTGCTGCCCGCGAACACACTGCCGCGCCGCCTGCTGGCCGGCGTGGCCTGGGGCTTTCTGCCCTGCGGACTGTCGGCCACCGTGCTCACCGCCGCGTGGCTGCAAAGCCACGCGATACAGGGCGCACTGACGATGCTGGCCTTCGGTCTCGGCACGCTGCCGGTGATGCTGCCGCTGACGTGGAGCGGCGCACGGCTGGGTCAGCGTTTGCAACGCGGCCGATGGCGCATCGCCGCCGGCCTCACCGTGCTGCTGGCCGGCGTGATCACGCTGGCCGCGCCGTGGCTCGGCCATCATCCGCGCCTGCATTCGGTGCTGGTGGCGCTGGGCTGTTCCAGTATCGCCAGCTGAGACCACTCAGAACGGTTGTGCATATATATTATGCAAATAAATCTCATATGAAGAAGAAAATAAGCGAATTTTCTCGAAAAAAAACCGTATCCCTAGATGCTATTATCGACCGTAATTCTAAATATCGTTTAGATCAGTTGAATTATCCTCCTCTTGTGCAGCTTTAATCTCCATTTTTCTTGAACTGCAAAACTGAACATTTCGCTCCAGTCGATAGCAAGCACTTCTGACGCCTCCGGCGTCAGGCTTGGTTACGCTTTGCGATTGAATCAGAATAAAACCAAGAAGTGAGGCCCGTGAAGCGGCTCGCCATCCCGATCACAAAGGGCTTCATGCAATGTTGCATGAAGCCGCGCGAGGCCCCCAATGACTGCAAGGACACCGACAGGCAGGTTGGGCCGGCATCGCCAGCGTGTGCGCGAGGCACAGTTTCGGCCGGTTCAATTTTGGGTTCCCAATACGCGCGCCGTTGACTTCGCGGAACATATACGCCAACAGTGCTTGAAATTGAATGGTGACCCAGCAGAACGGGATGCGCTGCGGCTCACCGAGGAAGCTGCCGGATTGATGAGGGATGGGAGTGAAGCACGGCGACATCGTTACGGTAGTCCCACTTTGCAGGGGAGGACGTTGCCCCCGACGTGGCTAATCCGCGCGCGGGGGGGGGGCAAGAGGTCCTGGGCTGAAAGCGCCCCCTGCGGAAGGCGATTAGTCGCACTTTTTTGGGGCGGCTGTGCTGTTGTCGTTGCGGCGGCGGGGAGCATAATTCCACCATGAGCGCAAATCCTCGAACGCTTGCCGGGCTGTGGGTGAAATGACGTGTCTAGCGGGCCTGTCCGAAATTCCGTGTTTGAGGCGTACCATGATGCTAAGGAGTACGTATGCCTCGCAAATGCAAGAACCCGCCGGTACAGCTACCAAAGATTCCCGCCGAACTGCTTGAACAGTTGGCGCCGGCCCGATGACCGGAGAGGCCATCAACTCGGCCTCGCTGGCCTTCAAGAAAGCCCTGATCGAACGCGCGCGCCCTGGGCGGTGAGATGAACCACCATCTGAGCTATCCCTTGGGGGCTGACAAGCCATCTGGCGTAACCAACCAGCGCAACGGCAGTGGCCCCAAGACGGCCCCATTCGCGTTGAAGTCCCTCGCGACCGCCAGGGCAGCTTTGAACCGCTGCTGATCCCCAAGCACGAACGACGCTTACCGGCTTTGACGACAAGATCATCGCCCTGTACGCCCGTGGCATGACCGTGCGGGAGATTCAGGGCTTCTTGCGCGAACAGTACCCCGGCGGCAAGAACTGGCGTAAGAAAAAGGGATTTCCGCTGGTGTATTACATCGACACTGGCGAAACTGAGCGAGCGGAAATACACTGGTACGAAGCCCACGGTATCGGAAAGGTTGAATTGAAAATCAAATAGCAGAAATCACCATGAACTTGATGATCTGCGTAAATAACGATGGCTACCGGGCATCACTGAAAACGCGAACCGTCTATCAGTGCATTGAGGACGAAAAGGCGAAAAGACGCGGCATGGTGCGCGTTGTAGATGAGTCAGGTGAAGATTATCTGTATGACGCAGATATGTTTTTGCCGATTCAGCTTTCCTTGGAAATCGAGCGCCAACTTTTCAAACACGCCACGTAAATTTGACTCATCATCCCTCATAGTACCGCCTGACCGGAGGCGCAGATGAACGCCAGTATGCAACCAGCAGACCTCAATGAAACCATCTGGCGCGATTTGCTCCATGCGGCCCGACATGACGATGGCGCAGCGGCCCGTGAAAACCTAGAGGCCGGTGTTCCCATCTACTACGTCGAAGATGACACTCCGGAAGGATTGTTGATAAAAGAATACCCGGACGGGCATCGAGAGTTGATTCGTGTTGCCGGAGACCGTGAGGAAGTTGTCCGCACTCTGTGAACGCACTTACTTCGCCAATGACAATCTTGCGCAAGAGAATCTGGCTCACCATTTCTAAGGATTGTCCGCCGCCAGTGCCGCGTTTTCCTTTTGAAGGATGCTTAGCGTGGAAATCACGACACGCACGCAACGACTCCAAAGCGCTACATGTCTCAAGCACAGAGGAATAAATGCCTTGCCAGGCTGTTGAAATTCAGCCCGATGCAGTCCCACTGAGAGGCTGGACTTGTGGGCAATACATTCAGGCTAATTCCAAAACGGTGGAAACAATGTGCAGGACATTGGCCATGCAGGAATGCGATTTTGAATTGATCGACATTCAGACCATATTCGCAACCTATCACTGACTTTATGGAGATCCCCATGTCGGCACACAGCCACCCCAAGAGCTACCTGAGCGATGCACAGCGGCAAGCCTACGCGAACACCACCGCCGACCATCTATGCGCGGTTGAAGCCCTGGCGGCCACCAAAGCCGATGACCCACAAACGGCCTTTGCATGGATGGCTTGCAGGCAGGACATGCCGCCCGAAGCACTGCTGTTTCTCAAGCGCACCAGCGGAGCGGATTTCATCCGAAAATATGGGTTCGATCTCCAACGAGCCAACGAAGAATTTGGACCGGATTGGCTAGATAACTCGCGATACTAAAATACGCCAACCATTTTCCAGTTGGCAAATCGCCGACTGCATCCCCATCGTCCACACTGATATCGCGCAGTAAAGAATCTCCTAAATTAATTCGCTCAAACGCTTTGCAAGCATGTTCACTGCCTCTTGATCGTCCAGCAGACCGGATCGCTTGGCATCAAGTTCTTTGGCCTCTTCGCGTAGCTTGTTGATCTTCGCGCGGTTAACCTTGATGCTTTTTTTAACCGCCACTAGCTCGGGGAGCATGGCCGCCAAGCCGCTAAGCAACAACCGATCGGATTTGTCGGCTTTCATCTAAAGAAGTTACTTTCCATCGTCGGAGCTTCTGCTTGGACACGGCTGAATTTTGGGGTAGCGCAGAGGCAAAGCATGCAAAAAAATTGCCACTTTAGATAGTTCATCCAATGCCTCTAGTCTTTCCGCAACGGTCATTGTCCTGGCTCGCCGTAGTTGCTCACGGCGAACACCATCAAATGTGGTCAGCGACCAGTCAATAAAATCTTCATCATTAGCCATTTTCATCCTCCTGTATCCATTCCAGGTGTTGGATGTCATCCAAATCACGTGGGCGACCAGCGACCTTTTTCATTTCTATCAGTGTTGGAATAGAGACGAACTTAGTCGACAGTCCAGAAAAAATATCCGCTTCCGGTGCGGCTTCATATTCTTGCGAGAAGTCAAACGGCTCATAAACGAATACGTCTACAGACGTGGATGGAAACGTATTGCTGAAAAAATTAAGAACTTTCATATTCTTTTCTTCCCGCCATTGGTTGCGCTGCTCTGGCTCGGAGAAACCAGACGCGGTAACAGGAACACTTGGGCGATAACCAGCCCCAGCCAGGGCTTTGAACGCCAGTTTTATATTGTCAGCGTCCAGCGCAACAACAAGGTCTATGTCCGATGTCATCCGAATATAACCATGCGCGTTTACAGCTACGCCGCCGACAATCAGATAACGCACCTGTGCATCATGGAGTGCTTGAACGACGTTCCTTAGAGCAAGGATATCCATGGTCGTGATTCGTCAAGTGTGACGTTATTCTATCGTGGATCGATCATGCGACCGCCACCGAAAAACAGGCACACCAGCATAGCGGTATAGAGAAATATCATTTCAGCGCCTCCCATTCGTCGTCGGCAACAGCAGGCCCCATAGGTTCTTCATACCGAAGGATCGTACCCTGCAGCGACTCCAATGGATCAATGTCAGATTCTGCTTGGACTTCGTTACGCAGTGTCCGCGCCACAGTGGGGATAATGGAAATCCACTCGCGACCAACGCGCTCGATGGCTTCCGGGATAGTGCAATCCATCTGCTTGAGCCAATCAGCGCGGTTCAACACCAGCGCCGCCGCCAACTTCTCGCCAGCCGATTGCGCCGACCATCCGCCGCGCATTGCATCACGGCACATACGTAGTAAGCGATTGAACTCCACTGTATTCATACCGGTAGCTCTTCGACGTACTCTGTTAGCAGTTCCTTGATGCTCTAGTCGCGTAAATTCTCAATCTAGCGTGATATTAGGTGATGATTTCAAAATTCACTCACCTCTTACGTGCACGCTCTACCAAGTTTGAAAGGGTCACAGTTCCGTCAGAGCGGACACTTGGTCGGCCGACGGAAAGTGCGGTAGCAATCTTTATCATTACACCATTATCCCAAATAAATTTCTTGTCAACTTCGGAGGCTCTAGAGAAAGAATCCCTATTAGGATGTCCTATTCTGACCCGGATTTGAGAACGGTTGTTCCTACTGCGGCTGTGTCCGGATAGCTCGCCTGCTGCGTGATACGCACCTAAAATACCGCCCAACAACCCCGCTGTTGATACAGCTACTCTTGATTGTGCACGGGATATGACGAAAAAGAAATACCTGGCAGGGCGTCGAGAGTTGATTCGCGTTGTCGGAGACAAAGACGAAATTGCCCTCACACTAGATGCCTCTACAGGTTGAACCGCGAATAATTTTCTTCACGCCAATCCGGCAACTTTTATCTTTGACGCCTCGTCTTGCCAGAGCGATTCACCTCTGGCAATGGCTCATCCCACAATAGCATATCCATCCGCAGGTTATTAGCATATGCGTTATATTGCCAACGACGAAACTGATCAAGCAATAGACCGTTAGTCTGTTCCAATCGCCTTACCTGCGCCTCAAGATCAGCAACACGGCGTATTGCGACATCCAAGGTAAAATCCTTAGGGAGCGAATCCCTAGCTTCGCGTATATCCCTCTGCCTCTGCTGAAAACGCTCCTTGATTGCCGGATAGAGATACATCGTGTGCTTTGAAACAGACGCTACTGCAAGCACTTTAGCTATCCGCTCACAGAACCGAGGCCAAGTGAGCTTGCCTTCCCATCGATCCAATTCACGCATAATCTTCGGAAGGCTCGTCTTGGTGATTATTTTTTTAGGCATCTTCTAATTTCGATGTTAATCGAACCCTCTGCGGACCAGTCGCTTCGATAGCTTCATTTTTCACAACCCCCAAATCCATTAAGGCTCGACGAACTGGTGAAGGATCGTGCCCGTCTGGAATCCTGAGAACTGTGCCATCTGGAACATGCGATTGCTCAAGTGCCACGCGCATAGCTCTGACATGGGCAAGCTTCCATTTGTGGTTGTCTATCCACCTATCCCCACCGAAGATGCCATCCTCATGGGCCATCCGCGCTCGCTGCAGCAGGTCTTCGGTTTGTGCTTCCAGAACTCGTATCCTATCCAACGTAACATGGTCCCCTTTGATGCAAACGTGCTCTTTGCAACTCATGCACTCACGCTGCTTCTGACAAGGTGCCATGGCGTAGTCATGTACACACATTCCGTACAGAGTGGCCTTTGCCGTTCCAAGGCGATCGGCCCCAAGCTCCAAATAGGTTACAGGCTGTCTATTGCGAAACCGCTCCAACAACGTAGGCCGCTCAATCTGCATAATCTCCTTAACGGCCTCCAAACGCTCTTCTGGACTGCGGTGATCGTAATGGCGATTGTCCCTGACACTTGCACGACCCGCCCACTGCGCCAGCGTGTAGTCGTCCATCCCTGCCCGTTCTGACATGGTACTCAACCAATGGCGAAGTTGATGGGTTGTGATCCTGACACTCGAACCGTCCGCATTCCGCAGTTTCAGTCGCTCGAATATCGAGCGACCGTACTCTGGTGTTATGCGAGAGTGGACTTCGCCCTGGCTAGGTCGCCACCATGAGAAGTACTTGACTTGATGCTCCTTGTGAAATTCATTGACTCGATGTAAGCACAATGCATTCCACGCCTCTACCGTACGAACTTCGTCGATGTAAGGCCAGAATGATCCACCGTACGTTGCCAAAACATACTCCGCAAGATTCCGGTAACTGGTTTTCCCATAACGAACAAGAAGCATGAGCCGCTTTTCCACGACAACCTGTGACCACGAAACTGATCCATCTAATCGTCGCCAGTCACGAACACATTTCACGCCTACAGCAACGCAAAATTCATCTGGCATCAAAGGCCGCTCCCCATCTCTTTCCGGGTCAGCCAGACAATCAGGATGGCTCATGAATCTCCCTGGATGATTAAAGGCAAAGTGCGCTGCCGCTCGCGCCGGTTCTCCAATCTCAACTAGACGGCGAACCGCTTCCTGAACAACATCGTGCATCGCCGGAATAACCCATTTCTTCATTGCACCTTTGCCCTTGGCGGCCCGCCAGCGCAAGTACATCTGGGGTACTCCTTCTTCATCCTGCTCCCACTGAATGCAGTCCGCAGGAAGCGCCAGAACTTCTGAAATCCGACTAGGCGTCGCCATCAACAACATCAAAATTGATGAAAAAAATCGGCTCTCTGCGTCGTTTGCCAGCGCAAACAGGTCAGCCACGAGTAGCATGGTTTCGTTTGACGGCAGCTTGGACTGACGATACTCCCTCCCCTCTGCACCGATATCCTCAGTTAGGATTGAGGGCTTCCGGAAGGGAGATTTCCACAATGGCAAACCCGAAATGAAGCGCTCCTTCCGTATAAAATCAAAAACAGACTCTATGTGTCGGCCCGTGTTACATCGCACGTCACCACTGCCATAGAACTCCCTGCACTTCTCGGCACACACATCCATGACAGCGCCATTCAACAAGCCGACCTCGGCCGCTCCCCGCGCACACAGCAGACCCGCTTCAACACATCGAAGCGCCTGCAACATTGGTGCCAAGCTTTTCACTGGCCTATGGCTATAGTGATACCGGATATAAGCTTTCGCAAACTGCTTGAACGGGTCAGCCATTGGAGTAAACGAGTACGTACCTAGTTCTGGAGTTTTGGACCCAAAAACAACTACCGTTTTACCTTCGCTCCAGCGGTCATTGTCCCACGCATTCCTCTCCCCAAAGGCCGTCAATTCATCTCTGCATTGCCGAATGAACTCCGCCAAATTTCCCTTGGCATCAAGATCAGCGCGAGAAGTGAATTGAAAAACTTCACCCATACACTCATTCTTCCGGTAGCGTCTCCACGAATTTGCACCGCTTAGCCTCACGACATAGCGAAACGCAGTGCTCAACAGCCAATATCAACAGATCGTTAGCATTGACGACAACATCCGCGCAACCTGCCTCACGAACCCGCCCCTTTTCAGCATACAATTCGGCCAACACTTCCTCATGCGGGCCATCAACCCACGGCTGAAAGTGATGACATGTATAGCAAGCGCGATAACCGCTCGCACAGAAACCGTAGTTTCCACAAGTTCCGACTGCATTTAGACGGCTATTCGCCACCCTACTCCGAGGATCATCACCCCGGATTGCCTCTCGCTCAGAGCGTACTAGTCGCCCAAGGCAGGCTTGCGCGAATGGTGCCAACTGCGGACCAATCAGCTCGTTTATAACGACGGCTTCTTGGGCGGTATTTTCTGTGTAGACGCGAACATTCTGAATATCGGAGTGATCCAGCAGTTCTGCGATAACAAAAGCACCAAAACCTTCACGCCGTAGCTTGGTGCCGCGCGTGTACCGGAATCTCGTGGCCGAGAGCCGAATAAATTCCCCGGTGCGCTCTGATCGGGCTGTTGAGGCTCTCGCGCAACGTTGCAAGGCAGATCGTAACGAAGCCGTAGTTGCGTGCAGCACATCAGGCGTCGCCCCAAAAAGCATTTCCCGGAGCTTTGAAACATGGCTAACTTGGTTCAGGGCGGCATGATTGAGAAATATTGGCACATCCTGCGTCAGGGCGGAGTCTAGCGGTTCTCCAATAGCTGTTTGGACCTCATCGACTGAGTTACGATGCTGTTGCTCAAGAATCAGGTACAGGTCTTCGATAATAGCGAGCGATCGAAAATCTCCGCGAAACATCTGGCCACGTTGCTTAGCTCGCGGGATACTTAGCCCAAACTGCTGAATTCCAGTATGTGTTTTTCGAACTAAATCCCTACCTCTAAGTGCTGCAATTTGAATTGCTCGACGAGCAGTCATAGCTAGCGTGAGCAAATAGGCATAGTCTTCGAACACTACCGCCTCAGTCACTACCGCCATATTCGCCCAGTCAAGCAATGCCGCCATTTCAATATCGGTATATGGGCCGGTTTCGGGGCAACCGCTGGATACAGCGACCCCTTTCTCATTACCCTGAATTCGCCAACCATAAAGTAATTCAACAACGTCCTTGGAAATTCCATCAAATCCATAATCGTGCCAAGCAATCAAGAAGCCCTTCAGTCCACCCAACTGCCATTGCTCGTCCGTTCTCAACATGGCACGCCAATTCATAAGGTTCGCAGTCGTGACCGACGATGCCTGCGTATCTCGCAAGTAGCGTCTGAACCTCGTTTCCATATTTCTTGTATGTTCCGCAGATGCCTCCTCAGCGTATCGCTGAAGCGCGGCCCGAAATCCAGACTCGGTACGAGCATCAGCAGACGTTGGAAGCACAAGAGAAATCAGCACGTCCTTGTTCAACCTCCAGTGGCTATCCCGAGGATCAAAGGGATAGCCATCCTTGGAGATCGCCACTGTAGGTGAGCGTGTCTTCGTGAGTAGCAATTTGGCCCTATTCATTGGATTTTCCGCCGCCCCCGTTTTTCTGCCTCAGTTGGGCTTGCACCAGGCGAATCGCTCTATCGCTCGCTTCGCAGATGTGTCTGCGGTTATACGCCGCGCCAGAGGCCCTACTCCGATGACCGTTCAGAAATGCCCGCACGTCGGCTTCGCGGGCCTCACTGATAACCATCTCTGCCCTCTTATCACCCCCACTCGTTGCCGTCACATTGTGATTGTCGATACTGACAGAGAGCTCATAATTGAAGTAATGACGAAAGGCGTGTGGATGTATCCCTGAAAAGGCGGGATCGATAGTTCGCATCTTGGAGAATATCTGGCTGCTCAAGGCTGAGGTGGACAGCGGCTGACCCAAGGTTTGATCCTTGCGATGCGAGACAAGGAGATAGGGGTGTCGCCTCGCAGGGGGAAGCCTAGCGCGTACCTGCATAATATAGCGTTCTGCCTGCTCAGCGACCGCCTCGGGAAGCGGCAGCGGTCGCTCCTTGGTTTTGGTTACTGGTTGGTATCGACGTGAATCATGAACATCGTCCTGATTCCGTCGAATCCACACATGCGGTTCATGACCAAGCTCAAACTGGTCTATGCGAAGACTCAGCAGTTCGCCTCGGCGCAGTCCCGTATACCGCAGTAGTCCGAAAATGAGGGCATTACGAAGCCGGACTCCTGGATTGTGAAATGGATTTTGCGGGTGACTTTCTGCTCCAATAGCCATAAAGCGATCCACTAGCTCGGAAGGTGGAGAGAGCCGATCAAGATCATCTTTCCGGGACGCCAACCCGCGCGGTCGATGCTTACGGATGGTTTTCGCCATCCGTGTAATTTCTGCCACAACGTGGGCTGATCCTCGGTGCTGCGTAAGTACCGTTGCCACGAACTCCAAATAGTCGGCAATGGTGGTCAGGCGGTTATAGTGCTGTTGTGGTGCCACAGAGGTAAGCGCCGGACGCAGGGCGACCCTTGCCTCCAAGAAGTCCACGGCCCGATTATCCGTAGTGCCTGTGACACGCTCATCCGTCCCCAAGGCCCGCATGTTCAGCTTGGCAAAATCCCGCAAGGACACAATATCTGCGAGAGAGAGCCATTCTCCGTGCATGAATTCCGCAGTCAGGTCTCGACCCTGCTGCTGTTCCCAACGCAGAAGTACGACGATGTCAGCCAACTTATTGCGAATCGTATTGAAGGCCACCCCGGCATTACGCAGTTGGGTGGTAGCGAACAGGGTCGGATAGAAGAGGGGCAATCCACGGTCATCGTGAAGCATCGGCACACGCTCGCCCCCACCCAGCACATGGACTGAAAGTCTAGGCACTCGACTTCCTTAATAGACTATTTGTTTATGTGCCCGACTATAAATCCCTATTTCCAATAGTCAAGTATAGAAAAAATAAGGGAGAACCCTACAAAAAAGGGTTCTCCCAGAGTCTTTATCACCCGTTTTATTTAGGTATTCATTAGAACGGAATATCGTCGTCGAAATCACCGCCGCTGCCCACAGCCGCGCTTGCACTGCCTCCACCGCCACGCGCAGGCGCGGACTCATCCGCCCGCCGCGTATCGCGGGTTTCCTGCGACGCACCGCCGCCACGACCGCCGAGCATCTGCATATCGCTGGCGACCACCTCGGTGGTGTAGCGATC
>JAITMN010000227.1 GCA_031277355.1 Nevskiaceae bacterium
CCCGGACAAAAGATCGACGGCGAGGGCGGCACACCCACCGCGTTCGGCGCCAAAGAGGTGCAGCAGGCCATCGATGCCCAGCCCAAAGTCTTTCAGGCGATGTCGCTGGTGTTGAGCAAGTCGATGGACGAACTGCTCGCATCGGCAAAGAACAAGGACGCGGCGAAGCTGACAGATGTATCGGGACGCATTGACCAGGAATGCGAGGTCTGCCATGTTCAGTTCTGGTATCCCAACGAGAAACGCTGACAATGACGTCGAGCACCACGGTCACGGATTCCGGATCAGGGCGGTACACGAGTATCGCCATGCTGCTGCATTGGGTCATCGCGCTGGCGATCGTCGCGCTGATCATCATCGGTTGGACCATGGGCAGCCTCGATCGCGCGCTTCATGCCACGGTCGAGGGAGTGCACATCTCGCTCGGCCTGACCGTGCTCCTCCTCACCGTCGTGCGCCTCATCTGGCGACTCACCCATGCCCAACCCGCCTTGCCGCCTGGAATGCCGGCCATCGAGCGCCGCGCCGCCCATGTGGTGCACGTTCTTTTCTATGTGCTGATGTTCCTGCTGCCACTCTCGGGCTGGGTCATGGAGTCGCTCGGTTCGCGGCCGATTCCGTTCTGGGGTTTGTCGTGGCCGCATTTTCCGGCGCTTGCGACGCTGACTGCCGGCGCCGATCCGCGCATGCTGAAGGAAACCATCGAAGGGATTCACGGTTCACCGCTGGCCTGGTCAATGGTTGCCTTGATCGTGCTGCACGTCGCAGGCGCGCTGAAGCATCAGTTCGATGGCCACCCGGTTCTCTACCGCATGGCTTCATGGATGAAGCGCCCGTAAGAGTTGGCAGCCGCAACGCTTCAACAATCTGAATGGTACTCGCCCAGTTCAAACGGTCGCTGTAACGCGCCGGCAATCTGTTCGGCCAGCGCGTTCAGATCATCGGGACCAGGGGCCTCGCAAATCTTCAGGCTCATCGACCCGCGCGTTGTGGCGTCAGGTTTGCATTGCACGAAAAGTGTAGAGCCGCCCCCGCCCCGTGCCGGCACGAGCCTTTCCACAAAAAATCGCCGCACCTTTGTCATGGGCACGATGTAAAACCAGCCCGGCCCCCACAAGGACGAACAGAACAGCAGCGCGGCCTTGTCCGCCGAAAGTCCGATACTGCCAAACACGCGCGACACACCCGGTTCAGTGGGGTCGCGAACAAACTGCATTTCGTCGGGGTCCACTGGCGCGTTGTCGAAACTCGCCAGCGTCACCTCCGGGCGAAAAGGCAGCTTCGCAAGCGGGATGAAGCTATCGAGCCAGATACGCTCCTGTGGCGTCAGTGACGGGCGCCAGCCGGTATCGATTTCGATGCGACAGGCATGGCCTTCCGCCGGCGGATGGAAATAGCGCTTCATTGGCAAGTAGTACGCCTGCAATTCAACGCTGGCGGGGCCAAATGCCCAGCGGCAACGCAGCGTGCCGTCATCGCCAGTTGTGATCGGCGCAACGCCGAGAAAGCGCGACAGCGTTTGCTGAACATAGCCGATGTTTTCAGCCGCATCATCGCCAAGGCTGATGAATGAACCAAAGAGCGTGGCCGGTGTATTCATCGGCAGCCCATCATACACATCGGTTTGCAGCGGCTGCGTCCAGCCTTCCAGACCCAGCGAATACTCACACTCGATCCATTTGTCCGTGGAGTCTTCGGCATCGCGTTTCAAACCGCAGAGCCTGATCCACTCACGTCGCGTTCGCTCCCAGGGGAACCCGGTTTCATCAAACCACAAGTGAATCGGATTGTTCTTCATATCGTCACGGCCCATTTGTTGCCAACCGCCGACAGTGCCGTGCCGGGCTTGCACTGCTGCGCAAGCGGCTCGACAACAACATCCACTGGCTGGCAATTTTCTATAATCCAGGATTGTTTTCGATAATAACCGGGGACGGTTCACATGCAATGGTTGTCTGATGGCTGGACCCTGTTGTCTTCGGCGCTGCCGCTGGTTCCCTGGCTCGCGGTCGCGCTCGGCATATTCCTTGGTTTCATCACCGGGCTTTGCATCGGGCTCGTGGTAACCACTCTGCTTCACAGGGCCGGCCTGTTGAGGCGGAGGAACCCCTGGCTGAACGGTCTGGTCAAATTGCATTGGCTGTTCATTCCGGGCCTGCTCGCGCTGAGTGGCGCTCAAATCGGCCTGGTCCAGGGCGTCTGGAAGGCAGCCGATGCGATCATTGTGTCTCAGCAAGGAGCGATACAAGGGCTGACGCAGCAACTGCTCGGCGATCTGCAAACTCAGATTGGCAAGATGATCGAGCAGAATCCTTCCGTGACGGATGTTTCGCTCAACGATATCGTCGAGGTGGCGCTTGCACAGGCCGTGTTCAAGATCACGCCCGATCCGCAATCCTCCGCCACCATCAACCCCACCTACGTCTTCGCCCTGAATTGGTTCGCGCGGGCGGTGGGCTCCAGCAAACTGCACGATGCGCTGCATGAGGCAATCGTCACCACAGTTCAGGACTACACCGGCGCGGACAAAAAGACGGTGGAACTGGCATTGAGCACCACGATGCAGCAGTTGGCCGACGGCAACATGTTTTACGATTTTTCCCGCACGCAGCTGCGCAGAGCAAGGAGCAGTCTCGTCAAGGGCGTGTTGGCGCTCACCTTTGTATTGCTGCTGATCCCCGGTTTGGAAATCTCCATTTCAAAATGGCGCCGCTGGTAAACGCCCCACTCAAAATGATCGCTTCACCTCTCTGACCGCTGTTTCCCCAGTGCCAGCTTCTTCAGCCCCTGACGTTTGACCGTGGCCGCTTCGACAATTTGCGGCCAGCGCGTTTTGTGAAGCATCGGGGACGTGCGGAACTGCTCCAGTGGAACACTTTGCAGCGGGTCGATGCCGTAGAGCAGGAATACGCGAACTGCAGCAATGTCGCTGGCCATTTCACCGACGCGCTCCAGAAGTTTCATCGCCGCACGCTCGCCACGCGCAGTGATTTCCCGGGCGATGAAGGCGCGGACCACCGCGATGGCCAGTTGCGCCTGTGCGATGCCGGCTTTGGTGCGTTTTTCAGGAAGCAGATGCAAGTTCTGAATGCGGCTGTCGAGCACGTCGATGGGATGAATCACCCGCAGTGGTCCAATGCCGGGAACCTGCATCTGGATTGCCCGCCGTGAAAGATCCTTCGTGGTCAGGCCGGCAACGCCCGACAGAAAATCGACCTGCTTCACTCCATTTTTGCCACGGCGAGTAACTTTGCCCGTCTGCGGCGTCGCATCGTCCAGCGAAGGAATCCAGACCTGCCATCCCAGTTGTTTGCCCAGTGTTGAAGCCAGCGTTGCGTCGCCGATGAAGTCGGCATCCGCAGTGACGCCGGAGGTCAAGGGAGCGGGCAGTTCCACTCCCAGATGATCGGCCCAAAACGCCAGAGATTGCCCACCGACGAGCAGACCCGTGGGGGAACAGATACTCAAAATCCGCCGCACATCGGCGTGGGAAAGCGGCGCCTCGATACTTTGCTCAGTCTTCATCAAAGCCGCTGGGCACACTCAACATGCGCGCAGCGCGGGCGCGCTTGGGGTGGATCATGTGATTGCGCCCCCAGGCATCGGCGCGGCTTCGCGCAGCCCCAACGCCTGCAACGGATTCTTCCAGAGCCCCTGGCGACAGGACGACGGCGACGAGGCGCCCGTGTTTGACGATCTCCACGCGGCCCAGCGAAGCCACATCTTCGAGAAGACCGCCAAAATTGTTCTTTGCGTCACTTGCGGAAATGCGTTT
>JAITMN010000196.1 GCA_031277355.1 Nevskiaceae bacterium
ATTCCGGTGGACTGTGCGCGCGCGGCGGGCAGCGACGATGTGAGCGACACCACCGACTACAAGCGCATCGCCAAGCGCACGATTCAGTTCGTCAATGAGTCCAGCTTCAAGCTGGTGGAGACCTTGGCGCATCGGCTGGCGCTGACGCTGCTCGAAGAATTCGACATCGCGTGGGTGCGGCTCACGCTGAACAAACCCGGAGCGATTCGCGGCTCGCGCGATGTGGGCGTGATGATTGAGCGGCATCGAGAGAGGGCTTGAGTTGATGAGCAGGATTCCGGTTCGCCTGCTGGCCGGTTTCATGCTGGTCATGAACATGGTTCCTTGCACGGCGGCGCAGTCATCGACACCCGATTGCGCGACACTGGAAGCCTGTATTGGCGAGCTGTCGGCGTTGGCTCGGCGACCATCGCACGACCGCCATAGCCTGACGGGAGAAGAAAGTGCGCTGATCGAGCGCGTCCTGAGCTTCGATGACGCTGCATCAGCCTTGGCGCCGTTGCTGGCGCATTCCAATGTGAATGTCGCCGATCTCGCATCTGCCGCTTTGGCGAGAGTGCAACACATTGATCCGACCTACCTGCCCCGGATCGTTGCGGGTCTTGACCGTGGACTTGGTTGGTTGGCGCCTGCTCTGGGGCGAATGCAGACCGATGAAGCTGCCAGCGAAGCGGTGGATCGGTTTCTTGTATCCGAGAGTGCGCCGGAAAACCAGGAAGCCTTCGCCGTTGTGTTATCGGGAACCCACGCCGTCCCCGCTATCCTGGAGCGGGCGCGATGCACAGGTGGATGCGATGAGGGTCTGCATTATCTGCTGGGAGCGGTGCTGCGCCGGATGAATGAGGACAGCCGCCGACTGGCTGCACCGGGTCTGATCGCCATCGCTCGCGATCCGGCAACGTCGCAGAGTGTAGCCAGCGGCGCATTGGAGATGATTGCCAAGCTCGGCGACGCCGGACTGATTGCCGAAGCGCCATTGCTGGAGTTGCGCCGGCGTTCGCCGCAACTGCGCAACTGGATCGACACGGCGTTGATTGGCATCCGTTCGACGGCTTCCGGCGAGATATTTGCGCGTCGGCTGCGGGATGCGCCCGACGACATTGCATTGGGTGATGTGGCTGAAACAGGAAGGGCCGCAGTGGACGCAGGCAGCGCTGTGGTCGAAGTGCTTGATGGTAGTGATGACCCGGAAGTGCGTATAGCCGCTGCGCGCGCACTGGGTTATATCGGATATATGCCGGGCGTTACGTCGCTCATTGCCAGATTGCATGATCCTGTCGATCCACGAATGGTCGGTGTTGCCGCAGAAGCGTTGGGGCGACTGCAAGCGCAGGAGGCGCTGCCCGCGCTGGACGCGACAGCCGAGCAGCACTGGTTCGTCGGCGCTCGCCAGGCGGCGAGCGAAGCGGCCAGACACATTCGTGAGCACTCGGCGTATGTATCCCGTTATCCCCCTGACAACTTTCGATTGGAATTTTTTTCATATCAATTTTCCGGCGAGCAGCTTGGTGACTGCAAAAGACCGATGCTTGATTTGCTGGAGGAGTCGGCGGAGCGCAAACTTCGTGTGCGCGCTGATCCGGCCGCATCAGCAAGGATCGCCGAGTTGACGAAGAACTCCGGCGGCTCGCGTTCCGGAACTGAGGCGGTTCCGCATGTGGCATTGCGCGTCGAAGATGGCTGGTTGATGGGCAGCGACCAGGGAGAGTGGGGCGGAGAGCTGACATTCGTCGGCGATGATGGCGATCGACAGCTTGTCTTCAGCGACAATATCGAGAACATCGTCCGGTTGGGCGACAGACTGGTTGCGGTGACCGGATTGGCGCATTTGATCAGTCATGGCGCAGTGATCGAATTACAGCGCGATGGTAGAAGATGGAGCGCCAGAACCTGGAGAGTGCTGCCCGATGCTCCGCAGGCATCCGCGCTTGTGAGGCCGGGCAATCTGTTCGTCAAGACTGACAACGGCAATCTGGTGCTGATCTCGCCAGAGGGTCAGATGAGCGCGGCGCAATGTGCTGAGGAATGAAGCGGATGCCTATGTCGATCACAGTCCGCGTCCGTTCAGGATCATCTGCGCGCCGTCTCCTGTCGCGATGCTTGGCAGTGTTGCTGGGGTCGCTAATCGGTCTCGGTGCGGCGCAAGCCCAATCCCTGCCCGAAGGCTGGTCGGCGCGGGCGGAAAACAACGGCGTTACGTTGTCGCCGCGAGACCTGCGCTCGGGAGAAATTTTCGAATTGTGGCTCCCGCCGCGAAGCGCGGTGCAACCCGGCGTCAGTCTGCAAAACCAGATGCAGCGCATCCGCCAGCAAGTCGGGGCTACGCAGGGCACGCAATGCGCGCCGCCGGAAACGGGGAGCAACGGCGAGGTACAGCAAAAGTGTGTCGATGGCATGGCGCTGCTCTACTCGCTGCTGCCGTTGCCCGGTGGACGGCAGACGCAACTGATGCTGATGCGTGTCAAGGGCGGCGATGATCTGTCGCGTCATCTGGGGGGCATGGAGGCGGTTTTGAAGTTCGCGCTGATGGGCAATGCGTCGGCGTTGCTGGATGCGCAGCAAGGTTCGGCCAATGCGGGCGCGTCGCGTGGTTCCGGCACATCGGCTCGCGCGAATGCGCGCAACACCCCCGACCCGGCGCCAGATGATTGGGACGCCATCGCCAAGGCCATCCGCACCGCGCCCGGCACGGGCATTGCCGAAAGCCAGATCGCCAATGTTTATGTGGTCTCGGAAAATCGCTTGATTCCCGGTTCGAGCATCAGCCAGTTGGAGCACACCACTTTTCTGTTGCTCAAGGATGGCACGGCGTACAAAAAACTTGTATTTCCACCGGATGAATTGAACCTCGAAGTGTCGCGCCGACTGGAGGGCAGAGAGTGGACGCAGTGGCGCAATCGCGGCGGCGTGATTGAGATTCGTCTCTCAAATGGTGAGTGGGAAGACAAGGAAGGCTGGGTAGCCAAGCCGGTGCGCGGCGAGAAGCGTCTGAACGGGTCTTTCACGAGCTACAGCATGTCGGGCAATATGTTCACCGGCTCCAGTTCGAGCCAACGCACCTGGACATTCAGCCGCGATGGCCGCTTTGAAACTTCCGTTTACGCCACCTTCGGCTCTGGCACATTGCAGGAAGCCGGCGGCAACACCAACGTGACGACCTCGCGTTCCAGTGCAAGCGGTTCGGCCACCGCATCGAGCAGTTCATCGAGTTTTCCCGGCGGCGCCAGAGTCGGTGCGGGCAGCGGCAGCACACGCGGCCGCGATTTGGCGCTATCGGGCGCCTACAACATCAAGGGCTGGGTGTTGGAGGTTCAGCGCGACAATGGCGCAACTGAACGCAGGCTGATCACGTTCGGAGAGGGCGAAGACATCTTGGATATCGACGGCGATTGGTATCTCGTCAAGGAGTGAGCGAGCGTGATCGCGTGATGTTGGCGTGGGTGTCGGGCGGCAGCAATCTCAATGCGCCGAAGAACCTGATGCTGGCCGCGCGCGAATTGAAGGCGCGCTACCCCGGCGCGCGCTTCTCGCACTGCTATCGCAACGCGCCGGTGGGGTTTGAAGGGCCGGACTTCATCAACTTCGTCGCGCAGTTGCCTTGCGATGCCGATGCGGGGCCGGAAGCGTTACGCGAGCAATTGCAACGCATCGAACGCTTGTGTGGTCGTCCCGCCGATGCGCCGCGCTGGGCACCGCGTGCGATGGACCTCGACATTCTGCTCTACGGCTCGCTGGTGCAGGATCAGCCCGGCTTGGTGTTACCGCGTCCCGATTTGGTGCGCTGGGCATTCATGCTCGGGCCGCTGGCGGAGTTGGCACCGGATGTCGTGCATCCCACGCTGCACACGAGCATCGCCGCGTTGTGGGCGCAGTTCGACAAGCTCGCGCATCCGCTCGATCGCATCGACCTTGATCTGAACGCGGCCTGATCGGCGCG
>JAITMN010000256.1 GCA_031277355.1 Nevskiaceae bacterium
CGCAACAAAGACGCACAGCTTGTGCTGCAAATCGCCACCGTGGCTTTGGAGGCGGTGAAGGATTTTCACGACGAGCGCCCCGCGCTGTATCATCAGTTGATCGCCGATGCCATGAACGAAGCCATCCAGCAGGAGTTTTTGAATATGGACCTGGCAAAGTATCCCTTCAAGGGCGAAATGCCCTTGCACTACATCGCAGTGGGCCGCAAAGAGGGGCGTGCCGAAGGCCGCGCCGCGCTACTCACACGCCAATTGCAACTGCGCTTCGGCTCTCTTTCCGAATCCGCCCGGGCGCGCTTGGCCTCGGCATCCATCGAACAATTGGACGCAATGGGCGAACGTCTGCTGTCCGCGAGCACATTGGAAGAAGTATTCGGCCCGGTCTGAACCCGTTCCAGGGTTTCAGACACTGCTCTCGTGTCCGCAACCCGATTTCCGAGCCGATCACGGCCAATTTCTCTTGTTCCCTGCTATAATCTATCTATCTATATAGATATTTATCGGGAACGCAAGTCATGGCAATCGTCACCGCGACCGAATTCAACCAGCGGCCCAGCGAGGTCAAGGCGCGCAGTGAGCGCGAGCCCGTCTTCGTCACGGATCGCGGTCGCGCTACCACCGTCGTGCTGTCCATCGCCGAGTTCGAGCGGCTTCGCGCCGCCAAACCGGTTCGCTCGCTGGGGCAGGCGCTGGTCGCCGACGATGACATCGACCTTGATATCGTCCGCGAGAATTCCTCCGGCCGCGCTGCTGATCTGGACGACTGACCGATGCGGTATCTGCTGGATACGAATGTCGTTTCCGAAGCGCGCAGGAAGCCCGACAGGCGCGACCCCCATTTCCATCAATGGATCGAGGGCGTCGCAGCAGTGGATACCGCGCTGTCGGTGATCACGCTCGGTGAAGTGCTCACCGGAGTGATCCGCATCGAACGCAGGGACGCCGCGCAGGGCGCGAAGCTCAGAAGCTGGTATCAGGGTGGTCTGCTGGCCGAATTCAGTGAACGCCTGCTGCCGGTGACCCGCGAGATCATCGAAATCGAAGCCCGGCTTCAGGCGCCCGACCCCCGCCCCAAGGCCGATGCGTTGATCGCCGCGACAGCGCTGAGTCACGGTCTGGTGCTGGTGACCCGGAATGTGGCGGACTTCGCCGGAACTGGCGTCACATGGTTGAATCCGTGGACGGGCCAGAGCGGGGCGAGTTGACCGGATGGGTGAGCCTGCGCTCCCCGTGTTACCAGTCGGTAGCCACAGGCACGCCGCTGGCAGCGCCCGCGCCGCCAGAGGCATTTCCGCAGCATTATTTGTAGTATATTAACCCTTAATAGGTTCGATATGCTACAAATAATCCGCCACCACCTGCTCTCCGAGACCCGCAGAAAGCTCGGAAAATCCCCCGCCGTGGCCATTCTGGGCGCACGGCAGGTGGGCAAGACCACGCTGGCCCGCCAATTGGCCGCCGATTATCCGGCGGCGACTTTTTTTGATCTGGAACGCGCTGCCGATCATCAGGCGTTGTCCCGCAGCGCTGAGATGTTGCTTGGCCAGTGCCGGGGTTTGGTGGTCATCGACGAAGTGCAGCGCCTGCCGCGTCTGTTCGAGACGCTGCGGCCGCTGTGTGATCGCAACGATTCGCCCGCCCGCTTTTTGCTGTTGGGCAGCGCCTCGTGGGACTTGGTGCGTGGAGTTTCCGAAACGCTGGCCGGTCGTGTGCAGTTCGTCGATATGAGCGGCTTTTCGCTGGCCGAAGTTGGCGGCGAGCACCTGTCGCGCCTGTGGCTGCGCGGCGGCTTCCCCGCAGCGTTCCTCGCCGCGTCGGATGCCGATGCAAGCGAATGGCACGAAGCCTTTGCGCGGACATTTCTGGAACGCGACATTCCCGGTCTTGGGCTGAATATCGCCGCCGAGACCTTGCGTCGCTTCTGGACGATGCTCGCGCATTATCACGGGCAGGTATGGAACGCCTCGCGTCTGGCGCAGTCGCTCGGCAGCAAACCCGCCACGGTGAACAATTACCGCGATCTGCTGGCCGGCACCTTCATGGTGCGCGTGTTGCCGCCGTGGTTTGAGAATCTGGGCAAGCGGTTGGTCAAATCACCCAAGGTCTATCTGCGCGACAGCGGCATCCTGCACGGACTGCTGCAAATCGGCAGCACGATGCAGTTGGCCATGCACCCTTTGTGCGGCCCCAGTTGGGAGGGCTTTGCATTGGAGCAGACGCTCATCGCACACGGCGGGCGCGATGCTTATTTCTACGCCACCCAACGCGGCGCAGAGCTGGACTTGCTGCTGTTGCGCAATGGCAAGCGTTGGGGTTTCGAGTTCAAGAGCGCCGATGCGCCTCGCACCACCCGATCGATGCATGTCGCCGCGCAAGACCTGCAACTGGAACATCTGTGGGTGGTGTATCCCGGCGCACTGCGTTATTCACTGACCGATGCGATCACGGCGTTGCCGCTTGCGCAGATCAGCGCGGTGACTCTGGCCTGAGCGCCGCCAAAC
>JAITMN010000203.1 GCA_031277355.1 Nevskiaceae bacterium
GCCGCCGGCATCGAGGCGTCGATGATCACATCGCTGGGTACATGCAGATTCGTGATGCCTTTGTCAGAGTCCACCATCGCCAGCGGCGGGCGCTTGGCATACACGGCGGCGATGTCGGCCTTGATCGCATCGCGCTGCGCGGCAGGCAGCGTATCGACTTTTTCCAGCAGTGCGCCCAGACCATTGTTCGGATTCACGCCAAGCGCGGTGAGTTGCGCGCCATGCTTGGCGAATACATCGGCGAAGAACACGCTGACCGCGTGGCCGAACATGATGGGGTCGGACACCTTCATCATCGTGGCCTTCAGATGCAGCGACACCAGCACGCCATCGGCGCCGGCGGTGTCGATGGCGCGGGCGTAGAACTCGCGCAGCGCCTGCGCCTGCATGAACGTGGAGGCGATCAACTGGCCGTCGAACACGGTGATGTTTTCTTTCAGCACCTTGTTTGCGCCGTCGTTCCCATTGAGCACGATGCGCAGCTTGCCGGCCTTCGCAACGACAGCCGATTGCTCATTGCCGTAGAAGTCCCCCGCATCCATGTTCAGCACCCGCGTCTTCGACTGCGGCGTCCACGCGCCCATGGAGTGCGGATGCTTCTGTGCGTACTGCTTTACCGCGCGGGCAACGCGGCGGTCGGAATTGCCCTCGCGCAGCACCGGGTTCACCGCGCTGCCCAGCACCGCTGCGTAGCGTTGACGCACCTGTTGCGCGGCGGCGTCGGCGGCGGCATCCGGGTACGCAGGCACCTTGTAGCCCTGGGCTTGCAGCTCTTCGATGGCCCCTTCCAACTGCGGCACCGACGCGCTGATGTTCGGCAGCTTGATGATGTTGGCCTGCGGCGTCTTGGCCAGTTCGCCCAGTTCGCGCAGGTCATCGTTCTGGCGCTGCGCGGGCGTCAGATCGTCGGGGAAATTGGCGACGATGCGGCCGGCCAGCGAGATGTCGCGCGTTTCGACGCGCACCCCGGCGCTGCCCGCGAAGGCTTGCACAATGGGCAACAGGGACCAGGTAGCCAGGGCAGGGGCTTCGTCGGTCAGCGTATAGATGATCTTCGCGTCGCTCATCGAAAGTCCTTCGGTCGGGGAGAAAAACGCGATTCTACCGCCCGCAGCGCGTGCGCGGCGCGGGGTTTGCCGTTTATGCTTTGCGGGATGCGTAAATCTGCCCTGTTGTGCGCCTTGTTGATCGCCGCTTTTGCGGGTCCCGTCACGGCGGCCTCCGACGCTTCCCCGGCTGAGGCCCCGCGCCCGCGCGTTGGGCTGGTGCTGTCGGGCGGGGGCGCACGCGGCGCGGCGCATGTGGGCGTGCTGAAGGTGCTGGAGCAGATGCGCGTGCCGATAGACGCCATCGCCGGCACCAGCATGGGCGCGGTGGTGGGCGGTCTGTACGCCAGCGGCATGGACGCGCGGCAGATCGAGCGGGAATTCCTCAGCATCGATTGGCAGGACGCGCTGTCGGATCGCCCCTCGCGCGAGAACATGAGTTTTCGCCGTCGCGAGGAAGATCACGAATATCTGGTGCGCTTTCCGCTGGGCTGGCGCGATGGCGATTTTCAATTGCCCAAGGGCTTCATTCAGGGGCAGAAACTGCAACAGATGCTGCGTCTGCTCACGGCTCGCGTTGCGCAGGTCGAGGACTTCGATCATCTGCCCACGCGCTTTCGCGCCGTGGCCACCGATCTTGAAACCGGCCAGCCCAAGGTGTTGAGCGATGGCGATCTGGTCACCGCGCTGCGCGCCAGTCTTGCCGCGCCGGGCGTGTTCACGCCGGTGGAACGCGAGGGTCAACTGCTGGTCGATGGCGGCGTGTCGAACAATCTGCCCATAGACGTGGTTCGCACGATGGATGTTGACGTGCTGATCGTCGTGGATGTGGGTCTGCCGCTGAGTTCGCGTGATCGGCTGGGCAGCGTGACCAGCGTATCCAATCAGATGCTGGTGATTCTGATGCGGCGCGATTCGCAGCGTCAGCGCGATACGCTGGGCCGCGACGACATCGTGATCGATCCGTCGATGGAGAGTTTCTCGTCGTTTGATTTCACGCGCCTGCCGCGCGCCATCGAATATGGCCAAACGGCTGCGCAGGGTATGCAGGCGCAGCTTGCGCGGCTGTCGTTGAATCAGGCGGACTACGACCGTTATCTCGCCTCGCGCACGGGGCGCGAAGCACCCGCCGGCGGCACGGTGCAGTTTGTGCGCGCCGACGCCGATTCGCAGCAATTCAGCGAGCCGATCTCGGTGCTGTTCCGCGATCTGGTGGGGCTGGCCTATGATCCTCGCGAAGTGGATCGCTACATCCGGCGTCTGTATGGACAGGGCACGCTGGAGAGTCTGGATTACACCATCGAGCCGGCCACTGACGCAGCCGATCAGATTGGGCTGACCTTCAACGCGCGCGCAAAGTCCTGGGGTCCGAACTACCTGCGTTTTGGTCTGAGTTTGCAGGATGATTTCCAGGGCAACTCCACCTACGACGCAACCGCGCATCTGACGATGACCGACCTGAACCACAATGGCGCCGAGTGGTTGTGGGATGGACAGATCGGCAATTCGCCGCATCTGTCCACGGAGTTTTATCTGCCGTTCTCGCCGCTTCAGCGATGGTTCTTGCTGCCGAGCGCGGCGTTTCAGGTTCGCAATCTGCCGTTGGGGATCGATCTGAAAGAAGCCGGGCGGCTGCATGTGAACAGCTTTGATCTGGGTCTTGCGGGCGGCCGTGCCATGGGCAGCGCCACGGAGATGCGCGCCGGAATTCAATTCGACAACGGCAGCACGCGCACTCGTCTGGAAGGCGTGCAATCGCCTTCGGAGAGCTTTCGCACGCGCGAATACTTCCTGCGCTATGTGGTGGACGATCTGAACGATCTGGCGTTTCCGCAGCGTGGCGGCGGCTTGACGCTGGAGTGGCGTCGCTACGAAGACAGCGCGTTCGACTATGCGCCGGCCGATACGCTGGCGTTTGATTGGCGGCAGTTCGTGTCCTGGGGCCGCAATCGCGCGGCGTTGTGGCTTAGCGCCGGCGCGACCTGGAACGATGACGTGCTGGCCGAGCGCAATCAGTTCAGGCTGGGTGGGTTTCTGAACCTGTCGGGTCTGCCGCGCGATGTGTTGAGCGGCGCCAACTATGGCATTGCGCGGCTGATCTATTTTCGCCAGGTGGGGCAGGGTGGCGAGGGTATTTTCGGGATGCCGATGTATGTGGGCATGTCGGTGGAGGCCGGCGACGTGTGGGGCACGCGCCGCGAGTTCGGCTCCACGCGGCCACGCACCGACGCCAGTGTGTTTCTGGGGCTCGACAGCTTCCTGGGGCCGGCGTATCTATCCTACGGCTACGACAGCGCCGGACATACGGCGTTGTTTCTGTCGCTGGGG
>JAITMN010000305.1 GCA_031277355.1 Nevskiaceae bacterium
TCCGAGAACGGCCGCGTGTGGACGGTGCGGGTCGATGCCGCCACCGGACAGGAGCGCTAGCCGTTGCGCGCACTGGTCGTTGAAGACGAAGCCGCGCTGCGGGAAAACCTGCGGCGGCAGTTGGTCGAAGCCGGCTTCACCGTCGATGTGGCCGCCGATGGCACGGAAGGATTGTTCGCGGGCAGCGAATATCCCATCGACGTCGCCGTCATCGACCTGGGTCTGCCCAAACTGCCCGGCCTGGAACTGATCCGCCGATTGCGCGCCCGCGATCGCCGCTTCCCCATTCTGATTCTCACCGCCCGCGACCGCTGGCAAGACAAGGTGGAGGGCCTCGACGCCGGCGCGGACGACTACGTCGCCAAGCCCTTTCAATTCGAGGAAGTGCTGGCCCGCTTGCAGGCGCTGCTTCGGCGCAGCGGCGGTTGGGCCAGCGCCAGTCTGAGTTGCGGTCCCATTCGTCTCGACACGCGCTCGCAAACGGTCACGGTGAGCGGTGCGCCGGTGGAGTTGACCACCTTTGAATATCGCATCCTTGAACATTTGATGTTGAAGGCCGGTGAGGTCATTTCCAAAACCGATCTCACGGAACATCTCTACGATCAGGATTTCGAGCGCGACAGCAATGTGATCGAAGTGTTCATCGGCCGTTTGCGGCGCAAGCTCGATCCGGACAACCAGATTCATCCCATCGAAACACTGCGCGGTCGCGGTTACCGATTCTCGCTGCCGCGCAATCCCGGCTGAGTTCCAGCGCAATGGGTTCCATCAGCCGGCGAGTGTTGGTGTCCGCCACGCTGTTGCTGGTGCTGTTCTTCGGCGTGATGGTGGCGGTGCTCGAAGCGCGCTTTCGCGTGATCGCCGATCAGTCGCTGCAAGACCTGCTCGACGCGCAGATCGTCACGCTGATTGCTTCGGCCGAGCCGGATCAGGTGGGCAACCTGATTCCGCGTTTGCAGGATGCCGAATCGAAATTGGCGATACCCGGATCGGGTCTGTATGCCGGTGTGCTGGCGATGCAGGGCGAAGTGTTGTGGCGTTCGCCATCGGCCATCGGCAGTCTGGAGGACTTTGGTCTTCCGCAACAAACCGGCGAGCGCGCTCTTTACTCGCTGCGCGATACGCGCGGACGCGCGCTGCTCGCGGTCAGTCGCGGTCTGGATTGGGAAGGCGACGCGGGTGATTCGCAGCGTTTGACCTTTGCGGTGGCGTCGAGTCTTGAAGGCCGCGATGCGCAGATACGCGAGTTTCGCCGTGGTCTGCTTCGTGGATTCATTCTGCTGGCCGCTTGTCTGTTGCTTGCGCTGGCGTTGCTGCTGCGCTGGGCGTTGCAACCGCTGCGGCAATTGGCGATGCAGATTCGTCAACTCGAAGCCGGTACGCGAGAACAGTTGGATGCGCGCTGGCCGGTGGAACTGACCGGCGTCGTCGGTAACCTCAATCTTCTGCTGGGTTCCGAGCGCACGCGCATCGCGCGCTATCGCGACACGCTGGGCAATCTGGCGCACAGTCTGAAAACACCGCTGGCGGTGCTGCGCTCTTCGATCAGCGGCGGCAACGTGGCCGCCGATGTGGTGAACGGGCAGGTCGATCGCATGTCGCGCATCGTCGAGCATCAATTGCGGCGTGCGCGCAGCGGCGGGGCCAGTCTCGGCGCGGCGGCCATCGCCGTGCTGCCCATTGCACAAGACCTGCGTGCGGCGATGCTGAAGGTCCATCGCGGCAAGGATTTCTCATTGCAGGTGGACGTGCGGCCCGACGCGCTTTTCGCAGGCGATCGTGACGACCTGACCGAAGCGCTGGGCAATCTGATGGACAACGCGGCCAAGTGGTGCGCCGCGCAGGTTCGCGTTTCGGTCAGCGTGGCCGAGGAAGGCAGCGGCGCGCAGCAGCGGCTGCGCATCGTCGTGGAGGACGACGGCCCCGGAATCGCTGCTGCCGACAGGCAATTGATGCTGGAACGGGGTGCGCGCGGCGATGAGCACACGCCGGGCTACGGCCTTGGCCTCGCGATGGTGCGCGAAATGGTGGAGTTGTACGGCGGAAGGCTCGAAGTGGGCGCATCGCCGCTGGGCGGCGCGCGGCTGGAAATGCAGTTGCCGGGCCGAGTGGGGTAAAATCCCCTGATGCGATCCCCTGAAATGTCTACTTGGAATCCGGCGAGCTGGCAGACGCGCAAGGCGCAGCAGCAGCCGCAATACACCGATCCGGCTGCGCTGGAATCAAACGTCGCCGAGCTTTCGCGGTTGCCGCCGCTGGTGGTGTCGTGGGAAATCGAAGCGCTGCGCGAGCGTCTGGCGGCTGCGCAACGCGGCGAGCAATTCCTGCTGCAAGGCGGCGATTGCGCGGAGAGTTTTGCCGAGTGCGAATCCGATCGCATCGCCAAGCAGATGAAGGTGATCCTGCAAACGAGCCTCGTGCTGCTGCATGGATTGAAGCGCCCGATCATTCGCGTCGGCCGCATGGCCGGGCAATACGCCAAGCCGCGCTCGGCTGATACCGAAACGCGCGATGGCGTTACGTTGCCCAGTTATCGCGGCGACATCATCAATCGTCCCGAATTCACCGCGCAGGCGCGCGAACCCGATCCGCGACTGCTGTTGCGCGGTTATGAGCGCGCCGGGCTTACGCTGAATTTCATCCGCTCGCTGGTGGATGGCGGCTTTGCCGATCTGCATCACCCGGAATACTGGGACCTGGGATTTCTGCGCAATTCACCGGCGCGCGAGGCGTATCAGCGCATCGTGCGCAGCATCGTCGATTCGCTGGATTTCTTCGAATCGCTGACCGGTTCGCCGGTGCATGAAACCGGCCGCGTGGATTTTTACGCCAGTCACGAAGGGCTGCATCTGCTGTATGAGCAGGCGCAGACGCGCTTCATTCCGCGCTCGCAGCAGTGGTACAACCTGTCCACGCATTTCCCGTGGATCGGCATGCGCACCGCGCAACTGGATGGCGCGCACGTGGAGTATTTTCGCGGCATCGCCAATCCGGTTGCGGTGAAAGTGGGCGCGTCGATGAGCAGCGAATGGCTGCAAGGCCTGGTCACTACGCTGAACCCGAACAATCAGCCGGGACGTTTGACGCTGATCCATCGCTTCGGCGCGAAGGAAATCGAAAAATCGCTGCCACGGCTGATCGACGCGGTTCGTCAAACCGGCCAGACGGTGTTGTGGGTGTGCGATCCGATGCACGGCAACACCGAGTCCACTGTCGGGGGCTATAAAACACGGCGTTTGGAGAACATCCAGCGCGAACTGGAACTGGCCTTCGATGTACACGAGGCGCAGGGTTCGCGGCTCGGCGGCGTGCATCTGGAAATGACCGGCGAGGATGTCACCGAATGTACCGGCGGCGCGCGGGGGTTGTCGGATGCGGACCTGGCGCGAGCCTATCGCACGCAGGTCGATCCCCGGCTCAACTATGAGCAGGCGCTGGAATTGGCGTTGATGATCGCCGATCGCAGCAAGAAGGTTCGGACGTTCTGAGTTTCGACGGCCGCGAGTTCGCTTCGCGACTGCCCCGGCGTCCGGGCGTGTACCGGATGTATGGGCAGGAAGCGGCCTCGCCCGATGCGCTGCTGTATGTGGGCAAGGCCGCGAGCCTGCGCGATCGCGTGGGCAGCTACTTCGTCAAGACTCGACAGGCGCCGAAGGTTGAGGCGCTGGTCAAGCTGATCCGGCATGTGGAGGTGACGGTCACCGATTCGGAGACCGAAGCGCTGCTGCTGGAATACAACCTCATCAAAGAGCATCGGCCGCGCTTCAATGTGATTCTGCGCGACGACAAGAGCTTTCCCTATATTCAATTGTTGCCGCATGAATTTCCGCGACTGGCGCTGTATCGCGGTGCGCGTGATCCGAAGGGGCGTTACTTCGGCCCGTTTCCCGATGCGCGTGCGGTGCGCGCGTCGCTGCATCAATTGCAAAAGCTGTTCAAGTTGCGCAATTGCCGCGATGGTTTTTTCGCCAATCGTTCGCGGCCGTGTTTGCAGTACCAGATTGGCCGGTGTTCAGCGCCCTGCGTGGGGCTGATCAGCGCGCAGGACTACGCACGCGATGTGGCTGCGGCGGTGCTGGTGCTGGAAGGGCGCGACAGCGAAGTGACCAGTGCGCTGGAATTGCAGATGCAGCAGGCCGCCGAAGCGCAGCAATTCGAGACGGCGGCGCAGTTGCGCGATCAGTTGGCGAGCTTGCGCAAGGTGCAGGCCGAACAAGCGGTGGCGGCAGGGCCGGCGCGCGATGCGGATGTGTTTGCCATCGCCGGTGAGCCGGGCGATTACAGCATCAGCGTGCTGCTGGTGCGCGGCGGGCGCAGTTTGGGCACCACGAGTTTCTTCCCGCGTTCGCCGGGCGAGCCGGAGGAAGTGCTGGCCTCGTTTCTGCTGCAACACTATGCGCGCGAGGAGCCGCCGGACGAAGTGCTGCTGGATCGCAGCCTGCCGGACGCGCAGGCGGTGGAAGCGGCGTTGGCGGCTCAGCATGTGCTTGGCGGTGTGCAGTCGGCGCGCAGCATCGCGTTGCTGCGGCCCGAGCGCGGCATTGCCGCGCGCTGGGTGGCGGCGGCGCAGGACAACGCTACGCAGGCGCTGCACATGCGCCGTGCGCGTCGTGCCGATGCCAGCGCATTGCTGGCCGCGCTGGGCGAAGCATTGCAGTTGCCCGCCGCGCCCGCGCGCGTGGAGTGCTTTGATATCAGCCACACGGCGGGCGAGGGCACGGTGGCTTCCTGCGTGGTGTTCACCGGCGAGGGTCCGGCGCGCAAGGAATATCGCCGCTACAACATCGAAGGCGTTGCCGCAGGCGACGACTACGGCGCGCTGCGCGAGGCCGTGGGGCGGCGCTACACGCGCATCGCCGCCGGTGAAATCGTGCCGCCGGACGTGCTGCTGATCGACGGCGGCGCAGGGCAGGTGGCCGCCGTGATGCCGGTGCTGGTGGAGAAGGGCTTTGCCGATCTGCCGGTGGTGGGGGTGTCCAAGGGTGCGGATCGCAAGCCGGGGCAGGAGCGATTGCATCGGCCCGGTGCGGATGTGCCGCTGGTGTTGCCCGCCGATTCCCCCGCGCTGCGCGTGATTCAGCGCGTGCGCGACGAGGCGCATCGCTTTGCCATTCAGGGGCATCGCCGCCGCCGCGCGCGGCGTCATCAGGAGTCGATACTGGAAACCGTACCGGGGCTGGGTCCGGCCAAGCGCCGCGATCTGCTGCGGCATTTCGGCGGTCTGCAAGGTGTGTTGCGCGCGGGCGTGGCGGATTTGTCGCAGGTGCGGGGAATAGGGGCGATTCTCGCGCGCGTCATTTATGATCACCTTCATCCGGGCGCCTGAACGCCCGGCGGCGTGTGAGAGATGACTATCGTTCGAAATTTGGCCAATACACTGACCTGGGCGCGGATCGTTGCGATCCCGTTGATGGTGGCGCTGTTCTATCTGCCGCATGCGTGGGCCGATCGCCTCGCTGCGCTGCTGTTCACCGCCGCCGCCATCACCGATACGCTCGACGGCTATGTGGCGCGACGTTTCGGTCAGGAGAGTCGGCTTGGGGCGTTTCTTGATCCGGTGGCCGACAAGCTGATCGTTGCGGTGGCGCTGGTGTTGCTGGTGAGCCGCGACCCGCGTCCGCTGATGGTGATGATGGCCTGCGTGATCATCGGCCGCGAGATCGCGATTTCAGCGCTGCGCGAATGGATGGCCGAAATCGGCCAACGCACGCGCGTGGCGGTGTCGGTGCTGGGCAAATACAAGACCATCGCGCAGATGGTGGGGCTGGCGATGATGCTGTATCGCTATCCGCTGCTGGGCCTGCCGATCTACCGCATCGGCCTGTGGCTGACCATCGCAGCAGCGGTGCTGACGCTGTGGTCGATGCTGGCGTATCTGCGGGCCGCGTGGCCCGCGCTCACGGCTCAGAACGGCAGGCCGACGTAGTTCTCCGCCAGCGACCGCTGCGCGGCTTCGGACGACAGCAGATAGTCCAGTTCGGTTTGTTGAAGCCTCTTGTCGTAGCTGCTGTTGTCGGGGAAGGTGTGCAGCAGCGTCGTCATCCACCACGAGAAACGCTGCGCCTTCCAGATGCGCTTGAGCGCCTTGGCGGAATAGCCGTTCAGACCGCTGTCGTCGCCGCGCTGGTAGTGGGCCAGCATCGCGTGGTAGAGGTAGTAGATGTCTGAAGCGGCGCTGTTCAGGCCCCGCGCTCCGGTGGGCGGCACGATATGCGCGGCATCGCCGGCGAGGAACAGATTGCCGTAGCGCATCGGCTCGGCAACGAAAGAGCGCAGCGGCGCGATGGATTTTTCGATGGAGGGTCCGGTGATCATCTGCTGCGCCACCTGTGATGGCAGGCGGCGCTTCAACTCGGCCCAGAACGCTTCGTCGGACCAGTCTTCCACCGCATCGGACAGCGGCACCTGGATGTAGTAGCGGCTCAATACCTGCGAGCGCAGCGAACACAGCGCAAAGCCCCGTTCGTGCTTGGCGTAGATCAGTTCCGGCGACACGGGTTTGGTGCGCGAGAGAATGCCAAGCCAGCCGAAGGGGTAGATCTTTTCGTGTTCCTTCAGCACGTCGGCGGGAATGGATTTTCGGCTGACGCCGTGAAAACCATCCGCGCCCACGACATAGTCGCAATCGATGCGCTCGGTTGCGCCGCCGACGCTGTAGGTGACATGAGGCGAGGCGCTTTCGAGGTCATGCAGACGCACATCTTCGACGTTGTGGATCACCGCGCCGTGCAGACGTTCGCGCGCTTCGTACAGATCGCGTGTGAGTTCGGTTTGTCCGTAGACCAGCACCGAATTGCCGCCGCTGTGCTTGTGCAGGTCCATGCGATCGAGTCTGTCGTCGTGGGCGATGAAAAACCCTTCGTGGATTTCGCCCTCGCGGTCCATCCGCTCGCCGCATTGCGCCTCGCGCATCAGCGCGGCAAAGCCGTGTTCGAGCACCCCGGCGCGTATGCGGCTGAGCACATACTCGCGCGTGTGCTTTTCCAGCAATATCGTTTCGATTCCCTTCAGGTGCAGCAGTTGCGCAATCAGCAGCCCGGAAGGGCCGCCACCGATGATGCAGACTTGAGTTTTCATGATGGGTCAGATTGTTGGCGGCAGGAGCCTACTTTGGATTGGACGAATGATCTCACAAACTTGCACTTTGGAGCGATGCTGCGAGGGGAGGGCATGGGGTTCAACTCCTGGTCGCGTTGACGCTGACCGGTCCTTCGAGAAAGTCGGTGATCTGGCGATCGATGTGCTGCGCGTCGGCGTTTTCCTGATTGTAGTTGTCGAGGTCCAGACACAGCACCGGAATGTCCGCGCGGCGCAGCGCGCGCAGCACGATGGGATCGGCATCATTGACCAGACGAACACTGCGCCGTGACTGGCTTCCCATTAAAGAGTTGCTTTACTCTTTGGGCTTCTGCGGAAGCCATCGGAACAGCACTTGACTGATAAACTGCCAAAAGCCCACAAGTGGCAATTCACCCAGCGATTTCGCCGTAGCGCTTTTGGCTGGCGCTCGGACGCGCCCATTCAGCGCATCAAAGAGGCCGTCTCGGAAATCAAGCGCGTCGCGCGTAGCGATGAAGTGCTCGCGGCCGAAGGCGCGGTGAAGTTTCTGGAAAAGCTCTCGCCCGCTCTGGAGAACGTCGATAGCTCGTCAGGAGCAATCGGCAACGCCGTGAACCGGGCCATCGAAACGCTGGCCTTGATCATCGCGCGGGCGCAGGTCGATACCGATACTCGTCAAGAATGGCTCGAACGCTTGTGGCAGGCCATTCAAGATGACGGGATTCCCTATATCGAGCGCCTGTCAGACGAATGGGACAAGCTTTGTGTGACGACGCAAACCGCCGCCATGTGGGCCGACAAGTTCATCGGCCTGGTGAAACGCAGTTGGTCTGCGAGGCCGGGGGCATATTTCCCCGGCACAACGATCTGTCTGGCTTCCCTGTACGCGGCAGGACAATACGACCGGCTGCTGGAACTTCTGGATCGCGCGCCTTTCAAGTTCTGGCCTTACCATTCTTGGGGAGTCAAGGCGTTGCTTGCAATGGGCAAGAAAGCCGAAGCATTGGACTACGCGCAGGATTCGGCTGGGCTGAGCGACCCATTCGGGCTGATTGCCCAGACCTGCGAAGATATTCTGTTGTCTTCTGGTCTTTCCGATGAGGCATACCGGCGTTACGCACACGAGGCCAACCTGGGTTCCACCAATCTGGCCACCTTCCGCGCCATCGTGAAGAAGTACCCGCACATCGCGCCGGAGACGATTCTGCTTGATCTGGTTGCTGCGTCGAACGAACCGGGAAAGTGGTTCGCGGCGGCAAAAGACGCGGGCCTGTACGATCAGGCCATCGAATTGGCCAACGCCAGTCCCACCGACCCGCGCACACTGACGCGAGCCGCACGGGATTATGCCAAACGCGAGCCTGCGTTTGCCTTGGCGGCAGGTCAAGCCGCATTGCATTGGATTGCGCAGGGCTACGGCTACGAAATCACCGCCTTGGACGCGATGGATGCGGGCCGCGCCACGCTGCACGCCGCCGAATGCGCTGGCGTTGATGCTGAACCGATCAGGGAGCGGGTTCGGTGGATTGCCGCGAGGTTTGGTTATGTGGAGCTACCCGGTACGCACCGGCAGTGACAAACGCTGGATGACCCGGCTCGATGACGGCGCCTTGCTCACCCTGAAGCCTCATGGATAAGCACTGTATATTTGACTCATGGAAATGCCCGCAAGACATCAATCAATAGCGATCCCCCCAGAGGACGCGCTGCTGACTATTGCGCAGGTTGTCAATAGGCTCGAAGTCGGCCGCCCCTGCGTTTCGATGCTGTGCAATGCAGGCCATCTTGGGGAAGTGGTGATGGCACAGAGCGGGCATCGACGTATTCGCACTTCAGCGGTGAATGCCTATCTGGCAACGCGAGTCGGACAGCACGAAGGCGTGCCCAGCCTTCTCAAGGCCGGGGTGGACGCGGGACTCTATGATTACTCTGAAGGTCACTTCCAAAACAAAATTCGCGCAGCCCAAGCTGTTTCGCCTGCGAAACCTGACGCTGCCCGCGCTGTTCACAAGTCACGTTTACGATAAATATATCAATCCAGAAATGAGTCCGCACAATTCCCCCAAGACGAATTCGCGCATCGCCCTATCGGAGCGCGACAAAACTGAGGTCTACCGGATTGCCGCGTTGCTTGACGGCGGTGCATCGGTCGAACAGGTGTTGAGAGATTATCCTTCGCTGTCGCGTGAGCATATCGAGACGGCGAAGGCTTATGCACAAACCAATCCGAAGCAGGGGCGTCCCTATCCGCGCACCAGCGTCAAGCGGGCCTTGCAGGGGGCCGGACTGGAGGCGCTCGACGCGGTCTGACAACAGTGCAGACGAGTGACATGGAGTGGGAAAACTGCTCCTATTTGCTCTGGCTCGCGCAAGATTCCTACGCATCCAGCTTGCCGCTTGTACGCTGCGCCCACTCATCGGGCGTTACGATCAGACCCGCAAAGTCCTCGCGCATGGCCAGAATGTCCGCATCGCCCGTCACCAAGGCTTGCGCCTGACTTACATGCGCCAGCACCAGAAAAACCTGATCCTTCTCGTCGCGGCACGTCGGCAGAACAGGCCACGGCTGCGGCAAATCAACAATTTCCGTGTAGGGCAGATAATCCCCCAACAAAATTTGCTGCTCCTCGGCAGTCAACTTGAACTTCGGATAAGCCAGTACGCGCAGCAACTCGCCCACGGTCTGCTTGCACACGAGGGGCCGCCACTGCTCATGCTGCCAAGCCTGACGCATCCACGCCAGACGGCCCGATGTGAACAACAGCGCCGAAAGCACGACGTTGGTATCCAGGACAACCCGCATCATCGGCGTGCCCAAGCGATCGCGTCCTCCATGTCCTGCTCGGTGATGCCGAGTTGTTGCAACTTGTCACGAACGGCCTGGGCCTGCTGCACGCGCACCGGCGTCAGAACAATTCGACCATTTTCGACGGCGACCTCGAAATACTCCGCAACATCCACACTCGATACGATGGCCTTGGGAAGCGTGATCTGATTTTTCGATGTGAGCTTGGCAAGCATCCCACTCTCCGGTGATCCAAGACAATGAAATCTTATATCCTTATTTCCTTACTAACAATCTTCCAATATGCCCCTGAACCACCCCGTATTGGCGCTGAACAACTGTCAGCACACGGCATAACCCTGAGATAAAAGGCTCAAAGGGCCGCAAGGGGAAAGGGTCGATGCTGATCGTCGTGCCGCTTCAACCCCAGCAACAAAGCGGCACTGCCGCTACCCGTTTTATCTGGCCTCAAATCTGGCCTTGAAAACGCTGGCCGTTGGTGGATACCAGTGGCCGTTGCTGGAATGAAAACAGGGGCAAAAGCCCCTGTTTTCAACAGCTTACAGAACTCCGTGGACGTTCGTGGATGTCTGTA